>JAHBSN010000301.1 GCA_019639095.1 Actinomycetota bacterium | reverse complement strand
GATCGCCGCAGAAGACGTGGTGGAAGGCCCAAGCCCCATGGAGCAGGACCTTGCGGGTGTGGTCGAGGTCGGGCTCGCGCTCCCGCCAGCGCCGCAGCCAGAGCTCGGCCTCCTCCACGTCGCCGCCAACGTGCAGAGCCATCGTGCACTCGAGGAACCCGGAGGTGTCGCCGTGCAGCTGCGTCTCGCCGTGCTCGGCCAGCCAGCGTCGGGCCACCGTGGCCCCACCCGCGACGTCGACGGTGCCGGCCTGGGTGATCTGGTCGCCGAGCAGGAGGCGGGCGGCGTCGAGCTCGTCGGCGTCCAGGAGGTGGCGCACCGCTTCGGCCCAGTTGCCCCGACGGGTGTGGGCCTCGCCAGCACGACGGTGCACATCCTTCGCCGCCTCCGGGCCCTCGGCCTGGAGGCGCAGGCGCAGGAACTCGAGGAACAGGTGGTGGTAGCGGTAGCGGGCCGCGGTGCCCACGTCCTCCACCAGGAACAGGTTCCCGGCCCGCACCTCCTCGAGCAGCTCGGCACCGTCGGTGCGGCCCGTGACCTCGTCGACCAGCTCGGGGTCGAACGAGCCCAGCTCGGCGGTGATCGTGAGGAACTCCTGCACCTCGGGCCGCTGACGGTCGACCACCTCGTTGAGCAGGAAGTCGGCCAGGTTGCGGTCGTCGGCCACCAGGCGGGCCAGGTCGACGCCGAGCTCGGGGTGGTCGCGCAGGGAGATCGCCAGCAGGTGCACCCCCGCCGGCCACCCCTCGGTGACGGCGTGGAGCTGCTCGATCTCGGCCCCCTCGAGCGCCACGTCGATGGTGGCGAGCGCCGCCTCGGTCTCGGCGGGGGAGAAGGCGAGGTCGGCCTGGCGGAGCTCGAGCAGCGTGCCCTGCACCCGCATGCGGGCAAGCGAGAACGGCGGGTCGGCCCGGGTGGAGAGCACGAGCTGCACCGTGGGCGGCAACCCCCCGATGAAGCCGACCATCGACGCCGGCGCCACCGAGGCCAGGTGGAAGTCGTCCACCACCAGCACCCCGCGGGTGGCCACGGTGCGCAGCTGCTGGTTCAGGCGGGTGGGCGCCGAGTCGGGACCGGGCTCCACCTCGGCGCCGAGGATCCCCTCGCCGGCCCACGCCTCGGCCACCGCCCGGCCCAGGTCGGCCCAGAACGCGGTCTCGTCGGCGTGAGCGTCGGTGCAGCTGAGCCACGCCACCGGGCGGTCGAGGTCCGCCGCCCAGTGGGCCAGCAGCGACGACTTCCCCGATCCGGCCGCCGCCGTCACCAGCACCAGACGGCGCTCGCCCGCCTCGTGGAGGCGGGCGAGCAGCGCGTCACGGCGGACGGTGGCGTTGGGGATGCGGGGGAGGTTGGCGGCCGGGCCGCCGGACGCGCCGGCTGGGGTTGCCTCGGTGCGCTCCTCGACCTCCACCGTTGCTCCCCACTGATCCGACGTGCCCGTTGCGACGGCACGTCGACCCTAGTCAAAGCGGACAGTTCGCCCGCTTCGACGGGAGCCGGGGGATCAGCTGAGGAGACGGGCCTTCTGAGCCGCGAACTCGGCCTCGCTGATGACGCCCTTGGCCTGGAGGTCGGCCAGCTTGGCCAGCTCGTCGGCGGTGCTGACGCCGCCGCCCGACACGCTCTGCACGTACTGGGCGAACGCGTCCTGCTGGGCCTTGGCGTCGCTCATCTCGTTCTCGGCCAGCTTGTTGCCCCGCACGATCAGGTACAGGAAGACGCCGAGGAACGGCACCATCGCCGTGAACAGCAACCAGCACGCCTTGGCGAGGCCGCCCATGTCCTTGGCCCGGAAGATGTCGACCACCACCCGGAACAGCAGCATGAACCAGGCCAGCCAGATGAACAGGATGAGGACCGACCAGAAGAACCCCAGGATGGGGTATTCGTATCCGAGAACCATGACTTCCTCCGTCTCCCGTCCGGGCGCAGCGCTCGGACGCTGACGATCAGACCATCGGACGGGGTGATGTCGCATCACCCGCAGCTGGGTGAACGTCTCGGCCGCTGCGGTGGTTCTCATGGCGGATCTGGCTCGTCGACAGCCAGTTCTGCCGCGAGAACGCCAGCGGCCCCGGTGAACCGGATTCTGGTGGCAGATCTGGTCGCCGGACGGCCACTTCTGCCGCCGAAACCACACCGGGCCGAGCGGTTGGCGAGGGGCAGACTGGGCGGCGTGGGGACGGGCAGCGGGCGACGGTGGGGGCAGCTGGTGCTGCTCGAGGCCGCCACGCTCGTGTCGGGCGCCGGCAACGGCGCCGCCCTGGTGGTGCTGCCCTGGCTGGTGCTGGAGCGCACCGGTAGCGCCGGATCGGCGGGCCTGCTCGCCGCGGTCACGGCCCTGCCGCTGCTGGCATCCAGCCTCTTCTCGGGAACCGTGGTCGACACCCTGGGGCGCCAGCGGGCCGCCATCGGGGCCGACGTGCTGTCGTGCGCGTCGGTGGCCGCCATCCCGCTGGTGGACCGCGCCTTCGGCCTGAACCTGGGCTGGCTCGTGGTGCTGGCGGTGGTGGGCGCCGTCTTCGACCCGGCCGGCGTCACCGCCCGCGAGACCATGCTCCCCGAGGCGGCGGCCGCTGCCCGCATGCCGCTCGAGCGGGCCAACGGCCTGCACGAGGCGGTGTGGAGCGTGGCCTACATCGTGGGACCCGGCGCCGGCGGCGTGCTCATCGCCTGGGTGGGCGCCATCGACGCCCTCTGGATCGCGGCGGTCGGGTTCGCCGCGAGCGCCGCCTTCGTGGCGCTGCTCCGCCTGCCCGGCACCTCGGCCCCCCACCCCGACGACGAGCCCGACGGCATGTGGGCCGGCACCAAGGCCGGCCTCCGCTTCGTCCGCCACGACCCGCTGCTGCTCGCCATCACGTTGCTCTCGGCCGTGCTCATCTCGGTGTACATGCCGGTGGAGGGCGTGCTGCTGCCGGTGCACTTCGAGGCGCTCGACGAGCCCGGCCGGCTCGGCAGCACGTTCGTGGCCATGAGCGTGGGCGGGATCGTGGGCGCCCTGGCCTACAGCGCCTGGGGCGCGCGCTTCCGGCGCAGCCTGGTGTTCCGGCTGTCGCTCGTGCTCACCACGGCGTTCATCGTGGTGCTGGCCGTGCTGCCGAGCTTCCCGCTCATGCTGGTGGCGTCGTTCGGCATCGGTACCGCGTACGGCCCCATCGGCCCGCTCGTGAACCTGGCCATGCAGGCCCGCAGCCCCCAGCACATGCGCGGCCGGGTGATGGGCATCATCACCTCCACCGAGTACGCCGCCGGACCGGTGGGCTACCTGCTGGTGGGCGCGGCCACGGCCCGGTGGGGCGTGGAGCCCACCTTCGTGGCCCTCGCCGTGGTGCTCGCCCTGGTGGCGGTGGCCGGGCTGTTCGTGCGCGACCTGGGCGAGCTCGATGGCCTGGTGCCGCCCGCCGAGCCCGACGCCGAACACCCCGTGGCCGCCGCGCTCGACGAGGCCACGAGGGGCCCGGTCCCGCTCGTGCACCCGCCCCGGGACCCCGACCAGCTCAGCCGCTGACGGTCGGGGCGGTGCTAGGCAGGGGGCGATGTACGCCCGCCTCGTCAACCGGTTCTCGGCCACCCGGGCCGGGTCGTGGATGGTGCGCCACGTGGCCGCCCCGCTCGACCCGATCCTGTTCAAGCGCACCAACGGCCGCTTCACGCTCACCGGCAAGCCGACGCTGCCGATGCTCGCCCTCACCGTGGTGGGGCGCAAGAGCGGCGAGCCGCGCACCGTCCAGCTCGCCTACGAGGCCGACGGCGACGGCTTCCTCGTGGTGGCCAGCGCCATGGGCCAGGAGCGCCACCCGGCCTGGCGGTACAACCTCGAGGCGGCCGGTGGCGGGTCGGTGCAGCTGCCCGGCCGGGTGGTGGAGGTGACCGCCACCGTCCTCACCGACGAGGAGAAGGCGGCGGCCTGGCCCCGCATCAAGGCCACCATCCCGCAGATGGCCACCTACGAGCAGCGCACCGACCGCAACATCCGGGTGTTCCGCCTCACACCCGTGGGCTGACCGCGCTCAGCGGCGGGTGAGCAGCACCACCGGGATCACGCGGTCGCCGGCGGTCTTCTCGTACTCGGCGAAGCCGGGCATGAGCTCCTTCTGCTTCTCCCAGATCTCGTCGCGCTGATCGCCCGAGAGGACCGTGGCCGACACCGGCACGGTGTCGGCGCCCACCTCGATCTCGGTGTCGGGGTTGGCCACCAGGTTGTGGAACCAGTCGGGGTTGTCGGGCGCGCCGCCCTTGGAGCCGAAGATGGCCCAATCGTCGCCCACCGGCTGGTAGACGAGCGGGGTCACCCGCTGCGTGCCAGTCTTGGCGCCCTTGTGGTGCACCAGCACCATGGGCGCCCCCTCGAAGGGCGGGCCCACCACGCCGTCGTTCGCCCGGAACTCCTCGATGATCTTGGTGTTGAAGTCGTCCATGTCAGCCATGGGTGGAGTCTGCCACCAGCTTTCGGATCGCCAACGCCTCGCCGGGGCGGACGTTGCGGTCGAGCAGCCGAACCTCCGCCACCTCCGCCAGAACGGCCCGAGCGTCGTCCACCACGCCGCTGGCCTCGAGGAACGTCGAGAGCAGGGTCCGGCGGATCCGAGGGACGAGGGCCCGCTCCAGCCGCGTCCGGGCCCGGACGAGCGCCGACCCCACCAGCGGGGCCTCGTCCACCTCCATGGCGCCCATGAGGATCCAGGTGAGGGCCACGTCGATCTCGCCCGCACCCCGCAGGGCGTTGGCCCAGTCGATCACCACCGGGCCGTGGGGCGAGCAGATCACGTTGCCCGGGTGCAGGTCGAGGTGGAGCACCTTCGTGCCGCCCACGGGGTG
>JAHBSN010000300.1 GCA_019639095.1 Actinomycetota bacterium | reverse complement strand
CTCGGTGCTCGACGAGGACCCCGACACCTACGAGCGGCTCGTGCGGGTCAACTACCTGGGCACGGTCCACCCCACCCTCGCCGTGCTGCCCGGCATGGCCGAGCGCCACGAGGGTCACATCGTCAACGTCGCCTCCATCGCCGGGCTCCTCGGCGCGCCGTTCGAGGCGGCGTACTCGGCGTCGAAGTTCGCGGTGGTGGGGTTCACCGAGTCGCTCACTGCGGAGGTGGCGCCGCTCGGCATCCAGGTCTCGCTCGTGAACCCCGGCCCGGTGCGCACCCACTTCGCCGAGACCAGGGGCGTGCCGTTCCAGCGCACGGTCCCCCGTCCGCTGCATCCCCGGACCGTCGCCGATGCCGTGGTGGCCGCGGTGGATGCCGACCGGTTCGAGCAGGTCCGGCCGCGCTGGCTGCGCACCGGCGTGGTGGTCCGAGTCCTGGCGCCCGGGCTCTACCGGAGGGGTCTCGTGCGCGACAGCGCGGCGGCCACGAAGGTCCTCGTCGACCGCTTCAGCACCCCCGTCGACCCGGACGCCTGAGGGCGACCTCCGGGCGAACTCCACGCGCGAAACCGACAGGAACGCGGCTGGGGTACCGCACGTTCGCCGGGGTGGGGGTCAGCGGGTGGCGAGGTAGGTGTCGGCGACGTGGCGGCGCCAGGTGCCGGCGGCGCCGAGCAGGAGGTCGTTCGACTTGGCCCGGCGGTAGTGCAGGTGGGCGTCGCACTCCCACGTGAAGCCGACGCCACCGTGGATCTGGATCGCCTCGCCGGTGACCTGGATCGCCGCAGGGATGACGAAGCTCTTGGCCATGGCCGCGGCCTCGGCCCGGTCGGGGTGGTCCACGTCGGACGTCCAGGCGGCGTGGAGCACGCCGACCCGCGAGAGCTCGATGCGCTCGAGCAGCTCCGCCGCCTTGTGCTTGGTGGCCTGGAACGTGGCGATGGGCCGGTCGAACTGCACGCGGTCCTTGGCGTAGGCCACCGCCAGGTCGAACGCCTGCTCCATGCTCCCGAGGGCGTCGGCGCAGAGGGCCACCGCACCATCGTCCACCACGCGGCGCCAGATCGGCGTGTGGTCGCCGTCGGGGCCCACCCGCTCGGCGGCCAGGTCGTGCAGCTCCATCCGGGCGAGGCGACGGGTGACGTCGAGCCCGGGGTACGACGCCACCGCGGGCGATCGCAGCAGGAACGTGCCCAGCCCCTCCTGGGTCCGGGCCGGCACCAGCACCCACGACGCGCCCGCCCCGTCGAGCACCACCGACTTGGTACCGCTCAGGCGCCAGCGACCCGACTTGCGCGACGCCCGGGTGCGGATGCGGTCGACGACGTCGCCGTGACCGTCCTCGTCGATCGCCACCGTGCCCCGATCAGCCCCCGAGGCCAGCCCGCCGAGCAGCTCGTGGAGGCCCAGCCGCCGCGCCGCCGTGGCCGCCAGCACCGCCGACGACAGGAACGGCCCCGGCAGCGGCAGCCGCCCCATCTCCTCGAGCACGACCGCCGCCTCCACGAGGCCGCCGCCGGACCCGCCGCGGGACTCGGGGACGAGGAGCCCCGTGAGGCCGAGGCCGGCCAGCTGGGCCCACAGCTCCGGGTTGACGGCGTGGTCGTGCTCGATCACCGAGCGCACGTAGCCCGACGGCGCCTGGGCGGCGAGGAACGCGCGGACCGTGGCCTGGAGCGCCTGCTGGTCGTCGTCCAGGGTGAGCTCCACGGCCGGGACCCTACCTGACACCGGCGTCAGCTCTGCGGGGCACCCCGTGGCAAGCTGCGGCGATGGACGTCGCCTACGGGGCCGAGGACGAGGCCTTCCGCCAGGAGCTCACCGACTGGCTCGACGAGCACCTCCCGCCGTTCCTCGAGGCCTGGTCCGACGAGGACGAGGATGGCGGCACGAGCACCCGCGACGGCCTGCTCGCCCACATGGAGCGGCGCCGGGCCTGGCAGCGGGAGCTGGCCACGGGCCGGTGGGCGGCCATCGGCTGGCCGGCCGAGTGGGGCGGGCGCGAGGCCACGGTCACCCAGAACGTCATCTACAGCGAGACCATGGCCCGCTACCGCACGCCCGGGATCTACAACGCCAACGGGCTCTGGCAGATCGGCCCGATGATCATCCGCTGGGGCACCGACGAGCAGAAGCAGCGCTGGGTGCCCAACATCCACGACGCCGTCGACCACTGGTGCCAGGGCTTCAGCGAGCCCGAGGCCGGCTCGGACCTGGCCAACCTGCGCACCCTGGCGGTGCGCGACGGCGACCACTACGTGCTCGACGGCCAGAAGACCTGGTGCTCGAGCGCCCAGCTCGCCCGCTGGGGCCTGTTCCTCGTGCGCACCGATCCAGCCGCCATCGCCGAGGGCCGCAAGCACGACGGCATCACGGCGCTGATCGTCGACCTGCACACGCCCGGCATCACGGTCCGGCCGATTCGCGACCTCACGGGCGACGAGACCTTCTGCGACGTGTTCTTCGACGGCGCCCGCATCCCCGTCGCCGACCGCCTCGGCGGCGACGGCGAGGGCTGGCTCGTGGCCATGGGCACCCTCGGCTCGGAGCGGGTGGGCACCGCCGGCCTGGCCATCGGCATGCGCTCGGACCTCGACGCCATGGTGAGCCTGGCCCGGTCGGTGAACCCGGCCGCCCTCGACGACCCCGACCTCCGGGCCCGCATCGCCGACGCCCACACGCGCATCGAATACACCAAGCTCCTCAACTACCGAGCGCTGTCGAAGATCCTGCGGAACGAGCGGAACTGGCCTGAGGTGCCGCTGGCCAAGCTCCAGTGGAGCTACCTGGCCCAGACCCTGGCCGAGCTGGCGGTGGACCTGCTCGGCCCCTCGGCCCTGGCCGCCAAGGGCTCGGACCACGCGGTGGACGGCGGCGCCTGGAACCGGCTCTACGTGTTCCAGCGCTACACGTCGATCGGCGCCGGCACCACCGAGGTGCAGAAGAACATCATCGCCGACAAGGCGCTGAAGATGCCCCGCCGCTGAGCTCGCTCGACCCCGCGTCAGCCCCCGGTGCCCTCCACCGGGCCCGGCGTGAACCGGACGGGCAGGGCCGCCACCTCCCGGATGCCCGGCGAGTACACGAGCTCGAGGGGCTCGTCCGGCGACTCGTCCAGCTCGAAGTCGGGCAGCCGCCGGAACACCTCCTCGAAGGCGATGCGCAGCTCCACCCGCGCCAGGTGCGATCCGAGGCACCGGTGCGGCCCGGCGCCGAAGGCCACGTGGCGGTTGCTGGTGCGGTCGAGGTCGACCTCGCCGGCGGTGGCGCCGAACTCGGCCGGGTCGGTGTCGGCGGCGCCGAGCATGACCATCACGTGGTCGCCCGGCGCCATGGCCACCCCGGCCAGCTCCACCGGCTCCTTCACCACCCGCAGCACCTGCATGAGCGGGGTGTGCAGTCGCAGCATCTCCTCCACCACCACCGGGATGGCGCTCGGGTCGGCGGCCAGGCGGGCGCGCAGCTCGGGGTCGCGCGCCAGGTGGGCCAGGGAGCAGTCGAGCGTGGAGGTCACGGTGTCGAGCCCGCCCAGGATGAACAGGTACCCGATGTCGAGCAGCTGCTCGTCGGTCATGGCCTCGCCGTCGACGGTGCCGGCGAGGAAGCGCGAGAAGACGTCGTCGCCCGGGCTCGCCCGGCGGTCGGCGATCAGCCCGCTGAAGAAGTCGTACATCTCGGCGCCGGCACGGTGGCGGGTGGCGGTGAGGGCCGCCCGGTCCCCCGCCAGCTCGGGGTGGCGCAGCTGCGGGCGGACGATGTCGTCCTTCCACCCGAGGTAGGTGTCGACGTCCGCCTGGGGCATGCCGCACAGGTCCAGGAACACGGTGGCCGGGTACGGCACGGACAGCTCGGCGTGGAGGTCGCAGCGGCCCCGCTCGATGAACCCGTCGATCAGGTGGTTGACGAGCCACCGGATCCCCTCGGCCCGGGGGGCCACCTCCCGCGGGGCCAGGTGCGGATCGATCACCCGCCGGTACTTCACGTGGTCGGGCGGGTCCACCTGCATCGGGATGAGCGGGCGCTCCTGGCCGATGTCGAGCGAGCGCACCTCGGAGCTGAAGATCTCGGGGTGCTGGAGGGCGAACCGCACGTCGTCGTACCGGCTGAGCACGTGGGTGCCGGGCATGCCCATCAGCAGGGCGACGGGCGCGTCATCGCGCAGGGCGCGGTAGAAGGGCACCGGATCGGCCGCCACCGACGGGTCGAACGGGTTCGCCGAGCGGGCGGCGGCATCGACGTGGTCGGCGGAGGAGGACATCGGGCGCTCGGCCCTAGCTGCGGTGCAGCAGGTTCATGGTGGACGTGAGCACCAGCTCGCCGTCATCGTCGCGGTAGGTGTCCTCGATCACCATGAACGTCATCGTCCGGTCGCCCGACGCCTTCTCGTAGATGTCCTTCACCTCGCCCCGGAAGTGCAGGCGCTGACCGGCCACCACGGGCCGGTGGTAGGTGAACTCCTGCTCCCCGTGCAGGACCATGCCGCCCTTCGCCATGAGCCCGCCCATCACCTCGGCGAGCGGGTCGCCCTCGGGCTGCTCGGCGGGCTGCAACTCCTCCCACCGGCCCCAGTTCTTGATGGAGAAGCCGAAGGTGGGCGGCGCCGGCACGTCGTCGAACCCGGCGGCGCGGGCGGCGTCGGCGTTGCGGTACACGGGGTCGTCGGCGTGCACGGCCCGGGCGAACGCGGTGAGCGGCGCCCGCTCCACCACCAGCGTCCCCACGGCTGTGGTCCGACCGATGTGCGCAGCGAGATCGGACACGGTTCCCCTCCCGGATGGGCCCATCTGACACCGGTGTCAGGTGTTCCATTGAACCACAGACCGCAACTTCTGACG
>JAHBSN010000030.1 GCA_019639095.1 Actinomycetota bacterium | reverse complement strand
CGTGGCGGCGTGCTGGAAGCGCCTGGCCGACGCGGGCATCGACCTCGACGACTACGACACGCCGGCCTCGGTGGCCGACATGGAGAGCATCCGGGCGGCGTTCGACCTCGACACCTGGAACCTGTGGGGCGGCTCCTACGGCACCCGCCTGGGCCTGGCGTACGCCCGCGAGCACCCCGACCGGGTGCGGTCGCTCGTGATCGACTCGGTGTACTCGCCCGACGTGGGCGGGGTGGACCGCTCGCAGTCGCTGCCCCCCGAGGCCGTCCCCCGGCTGGCCGACGCCTGCGCCGCCCAGCCCAGCTGCGCCGCCGCCCACGGCGACATCGCGCTCGAGCTCCAGCAGGCCATCGCCGCCTTCGACGCCGACCCCGAGGAGCTCACCGGCGACGTGCAGGTGGGCGACGAGACCGTGACCCGGGACTTCGCCCTCACCGGGCCCGACGTGCTCGCCGGCATGTTCGCCGCGCTGTACGACAGCGACCTGATCCCGTCGCTCCCCGGCGTGATCGCCGCCCTCGCCACCGGCGATCGCTCGATCATCCCGGCGTTCGTGTCCACCGGCGTGCCCCGCCTCATCGACCTCAGCGAGGGCGCGTTCTACTCGGTGGAGTGCGCCGACTCGGGGCGGCTGTTCGACCCGGCCGACGGGGCCGCGGCGCTGCTCGATCCCGGTCCGCTGGCCCTGGTGGCGCTCGGCACGGCCGAGACGTTCTGCCCGGACTGGCCCGTGGAGCACGTGCCGGCCGCGTTCAACGAGCCGGTCACGGTCGACGTGCCCACGCTGGTGTTCGGCGGGACGCTCGACCCGATCACGCCGTACGCGGAGTCCAAGGCCCAGGCCGAGCGGATGCCCGATGCCCGCTTCGTGTCGGTGCCCAACGGCGGCCACGGCGTGGGCGGGTTCGACGACTGCACGAGGTCGGCGCGCCAGGCCTTCTGGGACGACCCCGCGGCCGACCTGCCGGCCTGCACGGCCGACATCCAGGCCACGCCGTTCAGCTGAGGGCTCACGTCACGGGCACCACGTGCCGACGTTGAGGGGGCGCCGGCCACCGCCGGACCCGGACCACCCCCTCAGCTGGAGCTCGCGCCCGTGGCTGCCATCACCTTCACCCCGTCCACCCGCACCATCGACCCGCCGGACCTGATCGTCCTGGCGGCGGTGGCCGCCCTGGCCACGGCGAAGGCGGTCCGGCGGTTCCGCGCCGCGCTCGGCCCGGTGTGGGTGCCGGGCGAGCCGGCGGTCGAGCCGGCGGCCGTGGGCGCGGTCCCGAGCGCCCCCACCTTCGACGAGGACCTCATGGACCGGTTCCTCACCGCCCCCACCGACCTGCACGACCCCGAGGCCGGTCGCCTGCGGCGCCGCTCGGCCCGTCGCCAGGCCGGTGCCGAGGCTCAGTGGCGGATCCTGGCCCAGTAGGTCCCGTCGAGCATCTGCCGCAGCGTCTCGCGGTGGATGATCATCTCGTCGACGTCGTCGGGCCGGACCGCCTCGCCGAAGAGCACGGCCCGCTCGGTCACCCGGCGCATGATCACGCCGTGGCGCATGGCGGCGTAGGCGATCGACCACGTGAGGTCGCCCACCTCGCGCCCTGACACCTCGCGGTAGTGGCGGGCCAGGGTGGCCGGCGCCATGAAGTCGGGGAGTCCCTCGGCGCCGAGGTCGGTGGTCAGGTCCTGGAAGAACAGGTGCAGGTACGCCATCCACCCGAGGTCGACCTCGGGCGGGGCCACGGCGGCCATCTCCCAGTCGAGCACGGCGGCCACGCGATGGTCGGCGAAGAGCATGTTGCCGATGCGGGCGTCGCCCCAGGAGAGGCGCGGGTCGTCGGGGCCGGTGGGCAGGTTGGCGCGCAGCCAGGCGAAGCACTCGTCGAGGAGCGGGGACCGCTCCGTGGCGGTGACCCACTCGAGGTAGCCCTCCCAGTGGGCGAGGTGGCGTTCGAGGGAGGTGTCGCCGGGTGCGTCGACCTCGAGGAACGAGAGGTCGTGGGTGTTGGGGGTGATCTGGTGGATCCCCGCCAGCGCCTCCACCGCCGAGCGCTCCATGGCGGCGCGCTGGTCGGGCGTGGCGTCGAGCACCCAGTTGGGGTCGGGGAACGTGTAGGGGAGCACGTCGCGCGGGACCTCGCCGTCCACCCGGGCCATGACGAAGAACGGGGCGCCGATCACCGACCCGTCGCCCTCGAACCAGAGCGCCTCGGGCACCGGCACGTCGGTGGCCTCGCCCACGAGCGCCATCACGCGATGCTGCATGGCCAGGTCGTAGGTGGGGAAGACCGGGACCTTGTCGAGCTCGGGCTCGATGCGGGCCACGAAGCGCCGCTCCACCGCCTCGCCGCCCTCGGTCCACCGGGCGGTGAACAGCAGCGTGTCCGACGACATGCCGTTGCCCTCGGGCTTGACCACGTCGACCACCTCGGGGTGGGCGCCCTCGGGCAGCTGGCCCGCGAGCCACGTGCAGATGCGGGCGCCGAGCTCGGCCTGGTCCCGCGTGGACACCGTGATGCGCTCGGGCGACAGGGCCGCCGCGCCCCCGAGGTCCTCGGTGCGGATGCTGGTGCCGTCGGACATGGCCGTCTCCCTATGGTCCCCTGCGAGGGCCGGCGCGGCCGGCGCTCGGGTGCGTTCTAGCCGACCTCGGCCGGCCCGGCTCCGCACCGCCCGCGGCCGGGCGCCGATTCCCCGGCGGGGGATGGCACGTAGCATCCTGTCCCCGTGGAACGTCGACCCGCCCTCGTCCGCCGCGCCGTCCTGGCCGCCCTCGCCCTGCTGCTCGTGGCGGCCGGTGCCGGCTGCAGCGACTCGGACCGCGTCGGCACCCGCACCGCGGCGTCGGTCGGCGACGTCGACATCACCCAGGACCAGGTAGTGGCGCTCATGCAGGGCCAGATCGCCTACGCCGAGCGGCTCGAGGCGGCCACCAAGAAGGCGGCCAAGGCCTCGCCCGACGACGCCACGGCCCAGCAGCAGGTGGAGCAGGCCTCCTCCACCCGTCAGCAGATCACCGAGACCTTCGCCGGCACCGGCGCGCAGGCCGGCACCGACTCGGTGGGCACCGAGGGCGCCGCCCAGGTGCTGAGCACCATGATCCAGGTGGAGCTCATGAAGCAGGCCGCGCGGGACGCCGGCGTGAAGGTGTCGGACTCCGAGATCGCCGACGCCCGCACCTCGATCGAGCAGTCCATCTCCGCCGACGGCGTGACCAGCACCAAGGGCTTCGAGGAGCTGGTGGCCACCTACGCCGAGCTGCAGGCGTACCAGAAGGCCCTCACCACCCACTTCGCCTCCACGGGCGAGGCGCGCGAGGCCCAGCTGCAGGCGGCCTTCGACGCCGCCCTCGGCGACCAGAGCCAGTACTGCATCAACCTCATCGCCACCCCTGATCAGGCGTCGGCCCTGGCCGCCTACGCCCGCGTCCAAGGGGGAGAGGACTTCCTCGCGGTGGGCAACGAGGTGTCGCTCGACAAGGACACCCTGGCCGAGGGCAAGGAGCTGTGCATCACGGGCACCCAGCTCTTCGGGGTGTTCTCGAACGTGCAGCCCCCCGTCGCCGAGGGCACGGTCCTGGCGCCGGTCGACGGTCAGGGCAGCTGGATCTTCGTGCGGGTGGTGCGCGCCCAGGTTCCCACGTTCGAGCAGCTGCGACCCCAGCTCGAGGCCAGCACGCCCGACGATGCCGCCACCGCCAAGGTGCAGGCGGCGGTGGCCAAGGCCCAGAAGCGTGCCGACGTCACCGTCGACGGGCGCTACGGCACGTGGAACGCCGAGACCGGGGTGGTCGACCCGCCCGAGGCCGAGCCGTCGGGCACCACCACCTCCACGGCGCCCGCGTCGCCGTCCACCACCGCCGGGTCCTGACCCTCCCGTCGCGGGCCTGGTCTGATGGCGCCCCGCATCGTGGTGGTGGGCCTCGGGCCCGGTGACGCGTCGCTGGTGACCGCCGGCGCCCTCGCCGCCATCGACGCCGTCCCGACGCGCTTCCTCCGCACCGAGCGGCACCCGTCGGCGTCGCTCGTGCCCGGTGCCGCCACCTTCGACCACCACTACGAGGCGGCCGACACCTTCGACGAGGTGTATCGGCGGATCGTCGCCGACCTCGTGGCCGCCGCCATCGACCACGACGAGGTGCTCTACGCCGTGCCCGGCTCACCTCGGGTGCTGGAGCGCACCGTCGACCTGCTCGACGCCGAGGCCGCCGCCGGGCACATCGAGCTCGAGGTCCTGCCCGCCCTGTCGTTCGTGGACCTGGCCTGGGTGCGGCTCGGGATCGACCCCTACGAGCAGGGCGTCCGGCTCGTCGACGCGCACCGCTTCGCGGTGGCGGCGGCGGGGGAGCGCGGCCCGCTGCTCGTGGCTCACTGCCACAACCGCCGGGTGCTGTCCGACGTGAAGCTCGCCGTCGACGACGCCCCCGCCGAACCCGTGGTGGTGCTCCAGCGCCTGGGCCTGCCCGACGAGTCGGTCACCACGGTGGCCTGGGCCGACCTCGACCGCAGCTTCGAGCCCGACCACCTCACCTCGCTGTACGTGCCGCAGCTGGCGGCGCCGGTGGCCGGGGAGGTGGCGGCGTTCGTGGAGCTGGTGGCCACCCTCCGGAGCGAGTGCCCCTGGGACGCCGAGCAGACCCACCGCACCCTCACGCGCCACCTGCTCGAGGAGACCTACGAGGTGCTCGAGGCGTTGGAGGCCGTGGGCGACGGCGGCCCCGAGGTCGACGCGAACGCCTACGCCCACCTCGAGGAGGAGCTCGGCGACCTCCTGTTCCAGATCGTCTTCCACACCACCCTCGCCACCGAGGCCGGGGCCTTCGGCCTGGCCGACGTCGCCCGGGGCATCCACGACAAGCTCGTGCACCGCCACCCCCACGTGTTCGGGGCCGTCCAGGTGGGCGGCGCCGACGACGTGGTGGCCAACTGGGAGGCGATCAAGAAGGCGGAGAAGGGCCGCGACTCGGTGTTCGACGGCATCCCGTCGAACCTGCCGGCGCTGCTCTACGCGCTGAAGGTCCACAAGAAGGCCGACGGCGTGGCGCGCGCCGTGGTGGCCGAGCTGCCCACGGTGGCGGCCGCCGTGGCCGCGGCCGAGGCGACGCCCGACGACGCGGCGCTCGGCGACCTGCTGCTCGCCGCCGTGGCGCTGGCGCGCGCCGCCGACGTCGACCCGGAGACCGCCCTCCGTGGCGCCGCCGCCCGGCTCCGTGACCGCGCCCGCGTCGCGGAGGCCGACCCGCCGTCCCCCTGATCGAACCCGCCCCACCGCCGCCCCGTCCCGGGACCACCGAGGTCGGCGCGGTACCTTCTTCCCACCGACACAGGAGCACCACCCACCACCATGAGCACCATCGAGCACGTCGTCGGCCGTGAGATCCTCGACTCCCGCGGCAACCCCACGGTTGAGGTCGAGGTGCTGCTGGACTCCGGCGCCGTCGGCCGGGCCGCGGTGCCCTCCGGGGCGTCCACCGGCCAGTTCGAGGCCGTCGAGCTGCGCGACGGCGGCCCCCGCTTCGGCGGCAAGGGCGTGACGGTGGCCGTGGCCAACGTCAACGGCGAGATCCGCGAGGAGCTGATCGGTGCCGACGCGCTGGACCAGCGCGGCGTGGACCGGACCCTGCTGGACCTCGACGGCACCGACAACAAGGCCCGCCTCGGCGCCAACGCCGTGCTCGGCGTGTCCCTGGCGGTGGCCAAGGCCGCCGCCGCCGAGCTCGACGTGCCGCTCTACCGCCACGTGGGCGGCGTGAACGCCCACGTGCTCCCCGTGCCGATGATGAACGTCCTCAACGGGGGCGCCCACGCCGACAACAACGTCGACTTCCAGGAGTTCATGGTCATGCCGGTGGGCGCGGCCAGCTTCTCCGAGGCGCTGCGCTGGGGCACCGAGGTGTACCACCGGCTCAAGGGCCTCCTGCACGACAAGGGGCTGTCCACGGCGGTGGGCGACGAGGGCGGCTTCGCGCCCAACCTCGCCAACAACGCCGAGCCGGTGGCGCTGCTGATCCAGGCCATCGAGGCCGCCGGGTTCACCCCGGGCGACGACATCGCCATCGCCCTCGATCCGGCCACCAGCGAGGTCTACAAGGACGGCCTCTACGTGCTCGAGGGCGAGGGCCGCAGCCTCACCGCCGCCGAGCTGGCCGACTACTGGGCCGACCTCTGCAGCCGCTTCCCGATCGTGTCGATCGAGGACGGCATGGCCGAGGAGGACTGGGACGGCTGGGCCGCCCTCACCGCCGCGGTCGGCGACACCGTGCAGCTCGTGGGCGACGACCTGTTCGTGACCAACTCCAGCCGCCTCGCCCGCGGCATCGACGCCGGGGTGGCCAACTCCATCCTCGTGAAGGTCAACCAGATCGGGTCGCTCACCGAGACCCTCGACGCCGTGTCGCTCGCCACCCGGTCCGGCTACACCTCGGTCATGTCGCACCGCTCGGGCGAGACCGAGGACGCCACCATCGCCGACCTCGCCGTGGCCACCAACTGCGGCCAGATCAAGACCGGCGCCCCCGCCCGCAGCGATCGCGTGGCCAAGTACAACCAGCTCCTGCGCATCGAGGAGCAGCTCGGCCACGCCGCCGCGTTCCGCGGCGCCGCCTCCCTGGCCCGAGGGCCGAAGGGCTGACCGTGGCTCCCCGTCGCCCGCCCGCCAAGCCGTCGTCGCCCGCCACCGGTCGGCGGGCCTCGGCGCGTGCGCTGGGCGAGGTCGACGGGCCCCGCGGCCAGCGAGACGGCCGCAACCGCGTGGCCCGGTCCCAGGCGCAGGCGCGGCGCCGGTTCATGCTCGGCATGGCCGTCACCGTGATGCTCGTGGGCCTGCTCTTCGTGGGCGTGTTCCCGGCCCGCACCTACCTCGACCAGCGGTCCGCCACCAAGGCGGCCGAGGCCGAGCTGCGCGAGGTGCGGGCCGAGCGGGCCGCGGTGAAGCGCGAGTCCGAGCGGCTCGAGACGCCCGCCGAGATCGAGAAGCGCGCTCGCGAGGAGTTCGGCTACAAGAAGCCCGGCGAGGAGACCTACAACATCCTCCCGGCGCCGGCCGACCCGATCGGGCTGCCCGACACCTGGCCCTTCACCGGCGTCGAGCGGGCGCTGGGCGCTCGCTAGGTGGACGTCGGCCCGAACCCCGACCACGAGGCGATCCGCGACGGCGTGCGTCGGGTCTGCGCCCGCTTCGACGACGACTACTGGCGCCGCTGCGACGCCGACCACGAGTTCCCGTGGGACTTCTACCGGGCCATGGCCGACGGCGGCTGGATCGGCATCGCCATCCCCGAGGAGCACGGCGGCGGCGGCCGGGGCATCGTCGAGGCGTCGCTCGTGGTGGAGGAGGTGGCAGCGTCGGGCGCGGCCATGAACGGCGCGTCGGCCATCCACCTGTCGATCTTCGGCATGGGGCCGGTGATCCACCACGGCTCTCCCGAGCTGCAGGCCCGGGTGCTCCCGCGGGTGGCGTCGGGCGAGCTGCACGTGGCCTTCGGGGTCACCGAGCCCGACGCCGGCACCGACACCACGCGCATCAGCACCCGGGCGGTCCTGGACGCGGGCGGCGAGCACTACCTCGTGCGGGGTCGCAAGGTCTGGACCACGAAGGCGCCGCTGTGCGAGAAGGTGCTCCTGCTGGTGCGCACCACGCCACGAGATGAGGTCGAGCGGCCCACCGACGGCATGACCCTGCTGCTCGCCGACCTCCAGCGGCCCGAGGTCACCATCACCCCCATCCCGAAGGCCGGGCGCAACGCCGTGGTCTCCTGCGAGGTGGCCTACGACGACCTGCCGGTCTCGGTGGCCGACCGCATCGGGGACGAGGGCGAGGGCTTCCGCTACCTGCTCGACGGGCTCAACCCCGAGCGCATCCTGATCGCCGCCGAGGCGCTCGGCACCGGACGCGCCGCGCTCCGTCGGGCCGTGGCCTACGCCGGCGAGCGGGTGGTGTTCGACCGCCCGATCGGCCAGAACCAGGGCATCGCCTTCCCGCTGGCCCGCAACCACATGGAGCTGCGCGCCGCCGAGCTGGCCGTGCGCGACGCGGCGTGGCGCTACGACCAGGGGCTCCCGTGCGCCGAGGCGGCCAACACCGCCAAGTTCCTGGCCGCCGAGGCCGGCTACCGGGCGGCCGACCAGGCGGTGCAAACGCTCGGCGGCATGGGGTACGCCAGCGAGTACCACGTGGAGCGGTACTGGCGGGAGGCCCGGCTGATGCGCCTGGCGCCGGTGAGCCAGGAGCTGGTGCAGGCCTACGTGGCCACCCACGTGCTCGGCCTGCCCCGCTCGTACTGATGGGCTCGCCCTGATGGACCCCCGACCGGCCACCGTGGTGGTCGACGACGAGCCGACCGCGGCCGACCTCGACGCCGTGGCCGCCCTGCTCGATCGCGCCCCCAAGGGGTCGTTCCGGATCGTCGTCCGCCACGCTGGCGACGGCTCGCCGGTGGTGATCCGCAACCACCCGCTGCTCGCCGATGGCACCCCCATGCCCACCCGCTACTGGCTGCTCGGCGAGCCCGAGCGGACCATGGTGAGCCGCCTCGAGAGCCGGGGCGGCGTGCACCGGGTGGAGGACGAGGTGGGCATGGCCGCCATCGCCGCCGCCCACGACCGCTACGCCGCCGAGCGCGATGCCGACCTGCCGCCGGGCTGGACCGGCCCTCGCCCGAGCGCCGGCGTCGGCGGCACCCGTCGGGGCGTGAAGTGCCTGCACGCCCACTACGCCTGGTGGCTCGCCGGCGGCGACGATCCCGTGGGCGCCTGGGTGGCCGACCGCCTGGCCGCCGGCGACGGCGACCGCGTCCCGCCCACCTCCTGATCACCGGCGTCGATCCGTTCTGAGGCTGGGAGCGGTCACATCTGACCGCTCCCAGCCTCAGTTCGGTTCCGCAGGTTCTGCGCAGATTCGTCGAACGCTTCTGAGGTCGGGAGCGGTCACGGGTGACCGGTGCGGGCCTCAGAACGGGCGGGCGACATCGACGGGGGCGCGGCCGGTGGGCGAGGATCGGGGCATGACCCGCGTGGCCTCGATCGACATCGGCACCAACTCCACCCGTCTGCTCGTGGCCGAGCCCGGCGACGTGGCCGGCACGCTGCGCACGATCGACCGACGCATGACCATCACCCGCCTGGGCCAGGACGTCGACCGCACCGGTCGGCTCGCTCCGGAGGCCATCGACCGCACGGTGGCCGCGCTGGCCGAGTACCGCCAGGTCATGGACGACGCCGGCGTGCCGGCGGGCCGGGTGCGGATGAGCGCCACGTCGGCGAGCCGTGACGCGGCCAACCGCGACGACTTCTTCGCCCGGGCCGAGGCCGCGGTGGGCGGCGCTCCCGAGCTGCTGTCGGGCGACGACGAGGCGCGGCTGTCCTTCGCCGGGGCCACGTCGGACCTCGACCCGGCCCTCGGCCCGTTCCTGGTCTTCGACCTGGGGGGCGGGTCCACCGAGTTCGTGCTCGGCACCTCGGGGCCCGACGGGGCGATCGAGGGCGCCATGTCGCTCGACGTGGGCTGCGTGCGGTTGACCGAGCGCTTCTTCCAGACCGATCCGCCGGCGCCCGAGGACCTGAGCGCCGCCATCAGCTACGTGGACACCTGGCTCGACGACGTGGTCCGCGAGCTGCCCGGCGCCACCGAGGCGCGCACGGTGGTGGGCCTGGCCGGCACGGTGAGCACGGTGGCCGCGGTCGAGCAGGGCCTGGCCACCTACGACCGCGACGCGATCCACCACTTCGTGCTCACCAAGGACGCCGCCGAGGACGTGTTCCGGACCCTCGCCACCGAGCGCCTCGCCGATCGCATCCACAACCCCGGGCTGGAGCGGGCCCGGGCCGACGTGATCGTGGGCGGGTGCTGCGCGCTGGTGGCCATCTACCGCCGACTCGCGCTCGAGGAGGTGCTGGTGAGCGAAGCGGACATCTTGGACGGCCTCGCCCTGTCGCTGCTGACCTGACGGCGGCCCGGCGGCGCCCAGACGAGGCGTACAGTGCGGGCCGATGACCGCACCGATCTGGCAGCCCGACCCGAGCGCCGTGGGGGAGACGAACGTCGGTCGCTTCCAGGCCGCCCACGGCCTCGCCACGTTCGACGAGCTACTCGCCCGCTCCATCGACGATCCGGCGTGGTTCTGGGGCGAGGTGGCCACCTTCCTCGGCATCCCGTTCTCCACCCCCTACGACCAGGTGCTCGACACGAGCGACGGCATCGCCTGGGCCCGCTGGTTTACCGGCGGGCGCACCAACCTGGCGGCGGCCTGCGTCGACCGCTGGGCCGCCGCCACGCCCGACGCGGAGGCCGTGCGCTGGGAGGGCGAGGACGGCGAGGTCCGGGTGCTCACCTACGCCGAGCTGGCCCGCCACGTCGACGGGCTGGCCGCCCTGCTGCGCGAGCGGGGCATCGGCGAGGGCGACGCCGTGGGCATCTTCCTGCCGATGCTGGTGGAGACCGTGGTGGCGGCCATGGCCGTGGCCAAGCTCGGCGCCATCTTCCTGCCGGTCTTCTCCGGCTACGGCGCCGATGCCATCGCCGTGCGACTCGACGACGCCGGGGCCAAGGCGCTCCTGTGCGCCGACGGCTTCTGGCGGCGGGGCAAGCCGGTGCCGATGCTCGCCACCGCGAAGGAGGCGGTGGCGGCGGTGCCCGGCGTCGAGACGCTCGTGGTGGTGCCGCGCATCGCGGCCGTGGAGGCGCACGACGAGGGCGCCTGCCGCGTGCTCCCGTGGCCGGAGCCGCTGGGCCCCGCCGACGAGCCCGTGCCCACGGTGCCGGTGGACAGCGAGCACCCCCTGTTCATCGCCTACACCTCGGGCACCACCGGCCGGCCCAAGGGCGCGGTCCACGTGCACGGCGGCTTCACGGTGAAGATCGCCGAGGAGGTGGCGTTCCAGTTCGACTGCCGCCCCGGCGACCGCCTGTTCTGGTTCGCCGACTTCGGCTGGATCATGGGACCGTGGGAGGTGGTGGGCACCCTCGCCAACGGCGCCACGCTGTGCCTCTACGAGGGGGCACCCGACTTCCCCGACGTGGACCGGCTCTGGGCCTACCTGGCCCGTCACCAGGTCACGATCCTGGGCATCAGCCCCACGCTCGTGCGCTCGATGATGGCCCACGGCGACGAGCCGGTCCGGCGCCACGACCTCTCGGCCCTGCGCATCCTCGGCTCCACCGGCGAGCCCTGGAACGAGGACCCCTACCGCTGGTTCTCCGAGGTGGTCGGCGGCGGCCGCTGCCCGGTGATCAACATCTCCGGCGGCACCGAGGTGGGGGCGTGCTTCCTGTCGCCCCACCCCGTGCAGTCCCTCACGCCCATGACCCTCGGCGGGCCGGCGCTCGGGATGGCCGTCGACGTGTTCGACGACCACGGGCAGCCGGTGCGCGGCGAGGTGGGCGAGCTGGTGTGCACCAAGCCGTGGCCCGGGATGACCCGGGGGCTCTGGAAGGCGCCCGAGCGCTACCTCGAGGCCTACTGGGACCGTTGGCCCGACGTCTGGGTGCACGGCGACTGGGCCCTGATCGACGATGGCCAGTGGTACCTGCGCGGCCGCAGCGACGACACCATCAAGGTGGCCGGCAAGCGGCTGGGTCCGGCCGAGGTCGAGTCGGCCCTGGTGGCCCACCCGGCGGTGGCCGAGGCCGCCGCCATCGGCGTGCCCCACCCCGTGAAGGGTGAGGCCCTGTGGTGCTACGTGGTGCTGGCGCCCGGCGCCACCGAGGGCGACGACCTGCGCGCCGAGCTGGTGGCCACCGTCTCCGACGCGCTCGGCAAGTCGTTCAAGCCGAGCGAGGTCCGGTTCGTGGACGCCCTGCCCAAGACCCGCTCGGCCAAGGTGGTCCGCCGGGCCATCCGGGCCATGGCCACCGGCAACGACCCGGGCGATCTGTCGTCGCTCGAGGACCCGGCCACCGTCGAGGCGCTGCGAGGGGCCCGATGAGGAGCCGGGACCGCGCCGAGGCGCCGGCGGAGGGCTCGGCGGCCCTGTTCGGCCAGCGGGTGATGCTGCGCCCGATCGTGCTGGCCGACTTCGCCGCCTGGCGAGAGGTGCGCCACCGCAACGGCGAGTGGCTCACCCGGTGGGAGCCCCAGCGGCTGCCCCACCAGCCCGACGTCACCGAGGACCGCGACGCCTTCGCCATCCGCTGCAGCGCCCGCCAGCGCGAGCGCCAGCTGGGCACCGGCTTCGGGTTCGGGATCTTCGTCGACGGCACCTTCTGCGGCGAGATCAACCTCTCGTCGATCCAGCGGGGCCCGTTCCAGAACGCCTACGTGGGCTACTGGATCGACCAGCGGTGGGCCGGCCAGGGCCTCATGCCCGAGGCGGTGGTGGTGCTGGCCCGCTTCGCCTTCGAGGACCAGCGCCTCCACCGCATCCAGATCTCGATCATCCCCCGCAACCGCTCCAGCCGCCGAGTCGTCGAGAAGCTCGGCCTGCGCAACGAGGGCGTGGCCCTGCGCTACCTGGAGATCAACGGCCAGTGGGAGGACCACGTCCGCTACGCCCTCACCGCCGAGGAGTGGGAGGCCCGGCGCGACGAGCTCAGCGCCGCCTGGCTGACGCCGCGGGCCTAGGCCGGAGGGATCGGCGGGGGCGGAGGGCCGGGCTTCGGCTCCGTGACGGCGGCGCGGCGGCCGGCCACCGGGATGGTGACGGTGAAGGCGGCGCCGCCGTCGATGCGGTTGGCGGCCGACACGGTGCCGCCGTGCTCCTCGGCGATGCCGGCCACGATGGCCAGGCCCAGGCCGCTGCCGGTGCCCACCCGGGCCGCGTCGGCCTGCCAGAACCGATCGAAGGCGTGGGCCAGCGTGGCGTCGTCGAGCCCGGCGCCGTGGTCACGCACGCTGACCGACGCCCGGTCGCCCTCGATGCGGGTGGCCACCTCGATCGGCGATCCGGCGGGCGTGTGCTTCACGGCGTTGGCCACCAGGTTGGCGATCGCCTGGCGCAGGTGGTCGGTGTCGCCCAGGACCACCACGGGGGCGGGCGCATCCAGCGTGACCCGGCGATCGGGGGCCTGGGCCACGGCGTCGCTGCAGGCGTCGGCGGCGAGCACCGAGAGGTCGACCGGCTCGGAGGCGTGGGGGCGGGTCTCGTCGAGCCGTGCCAGCAGCAGCAGGTCCTCCACGAGCACCTTCATCCGGCCCGACTCCTGCTCGATGCGGCGCATGATCACGGGCAGGTCGACCGGTCGCTCGTCGGAGTGGAGGCGGAAGAGCTCGGCGAACCCCTGGATGGAGGTGAGCGGGGTGCGCAGCTCGTGGGACGCGTCGGAGAGGAACTGGCGCAGCCGGCGCTCGGTGGCCTCGCGCTCGCGGAACGAGCCCTCGATCCCGTCGAGCATGGTGTTGAGGGCGAGGCCGAGCTGGCCGACCTCGGTGCGGTCGTCGGCCGGCTCCACCCGCTCGGTGAGGTCGCCGGCGGTGATGGTGGCCGCCGACGCCGCCATCTCCTCGAGCGGGCGCAGGCCGCGCCGCAGCACGAGCCAGGCGCCGAGGCCGAGGGCCGTGAGCAGCACCACGGCCGCGGTGAGCTCGATGCGGACGAGCCGGCGCATCGATTCGTCGATCCCGCTGGTTGGGATGGCCAGCACCACGAGGTCGTCCGAGACCGGGTTGAAGCCGGGGCGGTCCAGCCGGAACGTGGTCACGAGCACCCGCCACTCGCCGCCCCCGGCCACCGAGCCGGTGGTGAACAGGCGCGTGGTGCCGGTGACCAGCGCCAGGTCGGTCGGGATGGACGGGCGGGCGTCGGTGGAGAACGGGTCGATGCACACGAGCGAGGCTCCGGTGGCGTCGCGCAGCTCGGCGTAGGCGTCGAGGCCTTGGCCGGGGACGGGCCCCCGGTCGGGCCGGTCGGGGTCACCCCGCCGGGTGGTGGTGGGGGTCTCGGGGTCGACGGAGGTGGTGGCGTCGGACCCGCAGGTGGTTCCGTCGCCCACGTAGGCACGCACCTGCTGGAGCCGGCTGGCGATGGGCAAGGCGTTGTCGCGCAGCTGGTCGTCGAGCAGCGACAGCTGCGAGCGCTCGTAGAGCGAGTAGGTGGCGAACCCGAACACGGCGAGGCCCACGGTGGACAAGGCCACCAGGGCGAGCACGAGTCGAGAGCGGAGGGTCATCGGGAGCACCAGGTGGGACGAGGTCCGGCGGGTCGATCCTGCCCCACCGGGCGGGGCCGGTGCGGCACCGGCGGTCAGCGGGCCGACGCCAGCTCGCGGCCGGCGGGCACCGCCTCGGGGGTGGGGACGGGAGCGGTCGGTCGGAACAGGAGCCGGTCGCAGACCGCGAACTGGGCCAGCCACACGAGGCCGAAGCCCACCAGGTTGGCGGCCTGCACGGCGAGGGTGCGGGTGGCATCGGTCAGCCCGGCGGCGTCGGCCCAGCGGCCGGTGACCACCACGGTGAGCGTCGAGAGGGCGAGGCCGGCCGCCGCGAGCACGGCGAAGGGCACCACCTCGGCCCGCACCGAGCGCCGGCCGGTGCGGCCCCACACCCAGCGGCGGTTGAGCTCGAACGACGGCACGGTGCCCACGGCGGTGGCCACCAGGTTGGCCCACCCGGGGGTGAGCGTCCGCGTGGCCACCAGGGCGCCGAGGACCACGAGGCTGGTGCCGGTGGCGATCGCCGACACCGTGGCGTAGCGGGCCAGCTGGAGGATCCGCCTCACGAGAACAGCCGCCGCAGCACGAGGAACCGGCCGGCGCCGAGCGCCGCGTTCACGGCGGTGAGCACGAGCGCCAACCCGAGCACCGAGGACACCCCCGCGGCCGAGGCCGTGGCCAGCGCCACCAGGTTGAGGGCCAGGGGGACGGCGGTGAGGAGCGTCGAGCCGACCACGGGGCGGCGCCCGGCCCGGCCCCGTCGGGCGAAGGTGAGGCGACGGTGCGCCGCGGTGTTGGCCACCGCGCACAGGCCGAGGGCGGCCACGTCGGCCACCACCGGCCCCACCACGGGGGCCAGGAGGGCGAACAGGGCGAAGAACGCCACGCTGCTCGCCGCGCCCACGAAGGCGAACCGCACCAGCTGGCTGGCGAGCCCGTCGGGCGAGGGGCCGTGGTCGGGCAGGTCCGTGCCCGTGATCCAGCCCTGGTCGGCGGCGAAGCGGCGCAGCATCCGGCCCACGCCCCGCAGGTCGTCGGTGGCGGTCTGCACCACGTCGACGCGCGAGTCGGGGTCGTCCACCCAGTCCACCGGGACCTCGTGGATCCGCAGGTGGTTGTGCTCGGCCAGCACCAGCAGCTCGGTGTCGAAGAACCAGCCGTCGTCCTCCACCAGCGGCAGCAGCGCCCGGGCGACGTCGCTCCGCAGCGCCTTGAAGCCGCACTGGGCGTCGGAGAAGCCGGTGCGCAGCGCCGTGCGCAGGATCAGGTTGTAGGTGCGCGAGATGGCCTCGCGCTTGGGGCCACGGACCACCCGGGCGCCGTCGGCCAGCCGGGTGCCGATGGCCACGTCGCTGTGGCCCGACAGCAGCGGAGCCACCAGGGGGAGCAGGGCGTCGAGGTCGGTGGAGAGGTCCACGTCCATGTAGGCCACCACGGGGGCGGGGCTCTGGGACCACGCCGCCCGCAGGGCCCGGCCGCGCCCCTTCTCGGGCAGGCGCAGGGCCTGCACGCCGTCGATCTCGGCGGCGAGGCGGCAGGCCTGGCCCCACGTGGCGTCGGTGCTGGCGTTGTCGGCCACGGTGATCAGCCAGGGGAGGGGGAAGCGGTCCTCCAGGTAGGCGTGGAGCCGTTCGATCGAGGCCACGAGGGTGGCCTCCTCGTCGTAGACGGGGACCACGATCTCCACCGCCGCGGTCCGGCGGCGCACCTCGGCGGCGGGCACGAACACGGGCTCGGCGGGCAGGGGGGTGGACCACGGCGAGGCGGTGGCCCGAGGGGGGAGGGTGGCGCTGGTGGTGGTCATGGCGCCAGCATCCGCAGGCCGCCTCCGCGTCCGCTCTGGCCTCCCTGGGAGTTCCCTGGGACCTGGGCCGAAGTCCTTCCCACCGGCGCGCGCCACCCGTACCGTGTCGCCCGACGGCCCGCCCGGCCGCCGAACGCAGAGGAGCACCGATGTCCGACGACCCCACCGCCACCCAGCCCCGCATCCTCGTGGTGGACGACGAGGAGCACATCACCGAGCTGGTGGCGATGGGCCTCGGGTACCAGGGGTTCGACGTGGAGCGGGCCGCCACCGGCCGCCAGGCCCTCGACGCCGTGGCCGCCCGGGCCCCCGACCTGATCGTGCTCGACGTGATGCTCCCCGACCTCGACGGCTTCGAGGTGGCCCGCCGCCTCCGGCGCGACGAGGGCGCCGGCACCCGCATCCCGGTGATCTTCCTCACCGCCCGCGACACCACCCAGGACAAGGTGGAGGGCCTCCGCCTCGGCAGCGACGACTACGTGACCAAGCCGTTCTCGATCGAGGAGCTGATCGAGCGGGTGAAGGCGGTGCTGCGCCGCTCGTCGGGGATCGGGCCGGGCGAGAAGAAGCTCGCCTTCGCCGGCCTCGAGCTCGACGAGGAGACCCGCGACGTGTGGCGCGACGGCCGCCTCATCGAGCTCACCCCCACCGAGTACAAGCTGCTGCGCTACCTGCTGGCCAACGCCAAGCGCGTGCTCACGCGCGACCAGATCCTGGAAGCGGTGTGGGACTACACCTTCGCCGGCAACGCCAGCGTGCTCGAGACCTACATCAGCTACCTGCGCCAGAAGGTCGACGCCACCGAGCCACCCCTGATCCACACCGTGCGCGGCGTGGGCTACTCCCTCCGCCTGCCTCGCTGACCAGGGCATCCGAGGTCCCCGGCACCTCCCAGGGGGTCCCCAGGGATCCCTGAGGTTGGATCGGCACCATCGCTCCAGACGTTCCGCCACCCCCGGCGGTCGACCGAGGAGCAACCGATGTCCCAGACCTCACCCCCCGAACCCGCCTCCCCGTGGGACCCGCCGCCGAGCGCGACGTCGCCCTCGAACGAGGCGACCGCGCCCGCCGGGCGCACCGGTTGGAAGCAGTGGGCGGCCGCCGGTGCCGTGGCCGCCGTGGTGGCCGTGGGCGCCGGCGTGGGCATCTCGCTCGCCGGCGGCGGCGACGGCGGCTCGGTGGCCGCCGCCGGTCCAGGCGGAGCGGCGGCCGTGGCCGGCTACGGCGGTCCGGGCGGCATGGGCTTCCCCGGTGGCATGGGCACGACCGGGACGATCAGCGCGATCGACGGCTCGACGATCACCGTGGAGGCCACGGCGTTCGGGTCGAGCGAGACCACGACGATGACCGTGGAGACCTCGGGCGACACGACCGTGACCGAGTCGGTCGCCGGGACGGTCTCCGACCTGGCCACCGGCGACAACGTCGTCGTCATGGGCGCCTCCGCCGACGGCGTCGTGACCGCCGAGCGGATCGTCGACAGCGGCGACGTGGCCGCCGCCGGTCCCGGCATGGGTCCCCGTCCCGACGGCGACGGCGACGCCCAGGGCGGCGGCACGGGCATGGGCCTGCCCGGGCGGACGGCGTCGGAGTCGGGCTCGGGCTCCTCGTCCGGCGCACCCGCGGGCGCGCCGGCCGGTGGCCCCGACGGCGACCGAGGCGTCCCGACCATGGGCACGATCTCGTCGATCGACGGCGACACGGTGGTGGTGGCCACCACCGACGGCACGAAGGTCACGGTGAAGACCAGCGACGCCACCACCGTCACCGTCACCAGGGCGATCAGCGTGGAGGGCCTGGCCAAGGGCGACACGATCATGGTGACGGGCACCACGTCGGGCACCACGGTCACCGCCGAGTCGATCCGCAAGGGCGAGCTCGGCATGGGCCGCGGCTTCGGCGGTGGGCCGGGCCAGGCCCCGCCGGCCGGCGGCGCGCCTCGGGCCGACTGACCGCCTACGGCCAGGGCTTGGCGGCGTACTCCTCCCGCAGCTTGAACTTCATCACCTTGCGCAGGGTCTCGTTGCGGGGGAGGGCGTCGACCACCTCGAGCTGCTCCGGGATCTTCTGGCGCATGAGCTGGGCCTCGGTGAGGCAGGCCACCATCTCGTCGAAGGTGAGGTCGTCCTGGCCGGCGGCTCGCTCCACCACGGCGCACACCCGCTCGCCCCGCTCGCGGTCGGGCAGGCCGATCACCGCCACGTCGCCCACCTTGGGGTGCGCGTAGAGGACGTGCTCGATCTCCTGGGCCGAGATGTTCTCGCCCTTGCGGATGATCACGTCCTTGAGCCGGCCGGTGAGCACCACGTGGCCGTCGGGGCGGATGTGGCCCAGGTCGCCGGTGCGGAACCAGCCGTCGTCGTCGAACGCCTCGGCGGTGGCGGCTGGATCGGTGTAGCCCCGGAACACCATGGGGCCCTTGAGGCGGACCTCGCCGTCCTCGCCCGGCCCGGCCACGGCGCCCTGGTCGGTGACGATGCGCATCTCGAGGCCCACCACCGGCTTGCCCACGGTGTTGGCGAGCTGCTCGTCGGTGTCGTGGGGGGAGCCCTCGCAGATCATCGGGCACTCGGTCATGCCGTAGCCGTGGCAGGTCTTCACGCCGAACTCGCGCTTGATCTCCTCGTAGATCTCGGGTGGCATCGGCGCCCCGCCGCCCGACATCTTCCGCAGGCTCGGGATGATCGGCGTGGCCGGGTCCTTGCGCTGCTCGGCCAGGTACATCTGGTAGAAGGCCGTGCCGCCGCCCACCATGGTGACGCCGTTGGCGGCCAGCACCGGGATCGCCTTCTCGGGCACGAACGCCTCGAACAGCACGGCGCCGAAGCCGGCCAGGAGCATGGTGCCGAAGTAGTCGGGGCCGGCGATGTGGGAGAACGGGAACGCGATCGAGCCCACGTCGTCGCCCGACATGTCGAGCGCCACCGCCAGGCCGTTGGCGCCGGTGATGAGGGTGCGGTCGGTGTGGCGCACGCCCTTGGGGTCCGACGTGGTGCCGGACGTGAAGTAGACCCAGCGGACCTCGTCGCCGTCGGTGGGGGCCGGCGGGAGGGAGGCGGGGTCGCCGTTGGGGAGGTCGGCGAACACGTCCACCACCTGGGGCTTGGAGGCCAGGTCGGCGGTGAGCTCGTGGACCATGGCGGTGAAGTCGAAGCCGTTCCACGTGCCCGGCACCAGCACCAGCTCGGCCTCGGTGGCGCGGATCGCGTAGCCCACCTCCTTGTGCCGGTAGAAGTGCAGGATCGGGTTCTGCACCGCGCCCAGGCGGGCCAGGGCGAAGCTGGCGAGCACCGTCTCGAAGCGGTTCGGCAGCTCCCAGGTGACCCGGGTGCCGTGGCCCACGCCCAGCGCGGCGAACCCGGCGGCGGCCCGCTCGGCGCGGTCGCGGAACTGCGCGCACGTGAGGGTGTTGCCCGCCTCGTCGATGAGCAGGACCATGTCGGGCGTGGCCGCGGCCCGGCGCTCCACGAGGTCCCACAGCGTCGCGGCGTCGACGAACGATTCGGTCACAGCATGCCCCCTGGGTTCGTTCCTGATGGACCGTCAGGAACCTAGACCAGCCCACGCTCCGAGACCGGCGCCCGGCGTGGTTGGATGCGGGGCATGGAGCTCTACGACGTGATGCGCACCACCGCCGCGGTCCGGTCCTTCGCCGACGAACCGGTCCCGCCCGCGGTGCTGCACCGCATCCTCGACAACGCCCGCTTCGCCCCGAGCGGGGGCAACCAGCAGGGCTGGCACGTGACGATCGTGAAGGACCCCGGGCTCCGCCGGCAGCTGGCCGACCTGAGCGCCGCCACCTGGACCCGCTACCTGGCCGAGTCCCAGGCCGGCTACCGCGCCTTCAACCCGCTGGATCGGGCACCGGCCGACATCCCCGTGCCCGCCGACCTGCCCCCGCACCCGATGCTCTCGATCATCGAGACGGTGCCCGAGGTGCTCGTGGTCACCGTCGACCTCCGCACCCTTGCCGTGATGGACCGCGACCTCGAGCACTTCTCGATCATCGGCGGCGCCTCGATCTACCCGTTCGTGCACAACCTGCTGCTGGCGGCCCGCAACGAGGGCCTGGGCGGCGTGCTCACGACGTACCTCGCCGCCTCGGAGCCGGCGGCGGGTCCGCTGATCGGCCTGCCCGAGGGCCACGCCATCGTGGCGATGATCGCCATGGGCACCCCCGAGCACCAGCCCACCCGCCTCAAGCGCAGGCCGGTGTCGGCCTTCGCCTCCATCGACCGGGTGGACGGCGAGCCCTTCACGGTGGAGGGCTGACCGCCCTCAGCTCGAGCCGGAGATCTTCCGCTGGAGGGCGGCGAGGCGCTCCACGAACGCCGGCTGGGTGACCGACCAGACCTGGTCGCCGAGCTCCCGCTGCACGGCCTCGGGGTGCGCGTCGATCGTGGCGGTGTCGGCCAGGGTGGCCTTCGTGCGCGCCACCAGCTCCCGTGGCGCGGCCGCCGCCCGAGCGCCGAGGGCGATGGCCACCGGGACCAGCTCCTGATCGGGCACGCAGCGCCAGGCCAGGGCGCGGCGCTCGGCCTCCTCGCCGCCCAGCACCTGGCCGAACAGGACCATGGCCGCGGCGGTCTGCGGGCCGACGATGCGCTGGAGCATCCAGGTGTGGCCGCCGCCGGGGTGGATGCCGAGGTCGAGGAACCGCGTGTCGAAGCGGGCCGACGGGCAGGCCAGGCGGACGTCGCACGCCAGCGCCAGGTTCATGCCGGCGCCCACGGCCGGTCCGTTCACCGCGGCGATGGTGGGCAGCGGCGAGCGGGCCACCCGCAGGAACCCCTCGTAGATGGCGAGCAGTCCCTCGTGCTGCGACCCGCCGAGGTGCGAGAGGTCGGCCCCGGCGCAGAACGCGCTGCCGGCCCCGGTGATCACCAGGGCGCCGACGCCGGGGTTCGCCTCGAGGTCATCGAGCACGGCCGCCGTCTCGGCGCACATGTCGAGGACGAAGGCGTTGCGGCGCTCGGGGGCGTCGAGGGTGACGACGCCCACGCCGTCGATGATCTCGCTGCGGACGTCGGCCATGTCAGGAGGGTGGCACATCCCGCAGGACGGCGGGGGAGTGGCGGAAGAACTTCTCCACGTCCTCCTGGTACCGGTAGTCGGGCTCGCGCGACCCGACCGTGGCCCGCAGGCGCAGGGCTTCCACGAACGCCTCCACCGCGCCGGCCGTGGTGTACCCGTAGCGGAACCCGGCCTCCTTGAAGCGCCGGTTGTCGAGGCCGCGG
>JAHBSN010000003.1 GCA_019639095.1 Actinomycetota bacterium | reverse complement strand
TCATCAAGCGGTTCCGAGTCTTGGGATGGGATGGTCCCCGCAGGGGCGGTGACCATGCGTTCATGCACAACGGAACGAAGAAGGTGAAGATGCCGAACCCCCACAAGGGAGCGCAAGTCGGCGTCGGACTCATCGCAGTGATCCTCAGGCAAGCTGGCATCACGACCGATGAGTGGAACGAGGCAGGACGGAAGAAGAGGAAGCCATGACCACGCACAAGACCCTCACCATCCAGAAGTCGGAGGCGACTGTCTCCGCACCGATGAAGTCGACGGTTGCTGAGTTCGACCGTTTCGCCGACCTGGCGAAGAAGCTTGTGGGAGTCCCGAAGCGGGAGCTGGACGAGGCTCGCGAGCGGGAACGTCTCGCCAAGGGCTGACCCTCAGCCGATCGGCTTCACGATCACCATGCGCTCGTAGGGGACCACGAGGTACTCGATGGTGACGCGCCCCTTCGTGCCCGGCACCACCGAGATGCCCAACTCTCCGTCGTTGTCGGGGGCGCCTTCAGGCGGGCCGAAGGTCTCGATGCCTTGGCACCACCCGGTGACCGGCGCGACCAAGAGGAAGGGCGGACGCGTGGCAAGCCACCGCATCAGTGCGTCCTGGTAGCTGACCTGCCACTCGGGCTTGGGCTTCGGCTCAGGCGAGCTGGGCGCGGTACTCGTCAACGATTTCCCGAATGTCCCGCTGGGCCTCGACGGAGGCGCGTAGAGACCCGTCGCGTGCGGCTGACCGGACCTCGCTAATCCAAGCCGCCGTTGCGGGATCGTGCTGGGCCTCGAGGCGTCGTAGCGTCACGTGGAGGCTGTCGAGTTGACGCCCGACTCGGCCGCGCACGGTCGTGACCACCCAGTCAGCCGCACGCGCCGTCTTCACGATGACGCTGCGTTCGCTCCCCATCGCAAGTGCCATACCGCACTCTCGCACGAAAAGATGGATCAGTACAGCGAGAGTCACACCCCTGTAACTTAGGCCGGGTGAGTCAAGTAAGTCATTGCCCTCGTAAGGGGGGCGTCCGGATCAGGCCAGCGAGGCCGAGAGGGTGATCTCCACAGCGGCGAGCGCCTTGGAGATCGGGCACGCCTTGCTGGTGGCGGCGGCCAGCTCCTGGAACTCGGCGTCGTCGATGCCGGCCACGGTGGCGGTGGCCACGAGGTCGATGCGGGTGATGCCGAAGCCGGTGTCGCCCTTCTCCAGCACCACCTTGGCCGACGTGCTCACCGACTGGGGCTCGTGGCCGGCCTTGGCCAGCTCGTTCGAGAGGGCCATCGAGTAGCACGAGGCGTGGGCGGCGGCCACGAGCTCCTCGGGGTTGGTGCCGGCGGCGTCCTCGAAGCGGGTGGAGAACGAGTAGGCCCCGGACACGGCCCCGCTCTGGGTGGAGAACGAGCCGTCGCCGTCCTTGAGGGTTCCGTTCCAGGTGGCGTCGGCGGATCGGATGGGCATGGCGGTGCTCCTCAGCGGGTGGTCGGTCGGTGTTCGGGAGGAGGGTACGGCGCGAGCACGCCGATCCCTCCGGCGTGGTGGTTCAGGCCTCGGCCGAGGCCAGGGCGGCCTTCGCCACCTCGGCGGCCCAGGGGTAGTCGGGCTTGCCGGCGGGGGAGCGGACGACCTCGTCCACCACCACCAGGTGCTTGGGCGTCTTGTAGGCGGCCAGGTGCTGGCGGCAGTGGGCGTTCAGCTCGTCGAGCGACGGCGGGGCCTCGGGGTGGCGGGGCTGGACCACGGCGCACACGGCCTGGCCCCAGCGGTCGTCGGGCACGCCCACCACGAGCGTGTCGTAGACCTCGGGATGGTCCTTCAGGACGCCCTCCACCTCCTCCGGGTAGATCTTCTCGCCGCCGGAGTTGATGCACACCGAGCCCCGCCCGAGGAGGGTGATGGTGCCGTCGGCCTCGTGGAGGGCGAAGTCGCCGGCCACCACGTAGCGGTTGCCGTCGGGGGCCACCACGAAGTTGGCCGCGGTCTTCTCGGGGTCCTTGTAGTACCCGATGGGGATGTTGCCGCCCCGGGCGAGCTTGCCCACCACCCCCGTGCCCGGTGGCAGCGGGTTGAGGTCGTCGTCGAGCACCACCGCGTCTCGGCCGGCCTGCACCGTGGGCCCGCCACCGCCGTGGGTGGCGGTCTGGCCCTTCGTCTGCACCGCCATGCCGTTCATGCCGCTCTCCGACGAGCCGATGGCGTCGACGATGATGATGTTCGGCAGCAGGTCGAGCATCTGCTCCTTCACGGTTGGCGAGAAGATCGCCGCACTCGACGACAGCACGAACAGCGACGAGAGGTCCCAGGCGTCGGGGTGCTCCTCGAGCGCCTCCACCAGCGGTCGGGCCATGGCGTCGCCGGTGATCATCAGCGTGTTCACGTGGTCCCGCTCCACCGCCGTCCACACCGCCGCCGGGTCGAAGCGCGGCACGAACACGACCGTGCCGCCCTCGAAGAGGAACCGCAGCGCGCCCCACTGCGCGGCGCCGTGCATGAGCGGCGGGGTGTTCAGGCTGATCATCGGGTTCTCGGTGGACGCCGCCTTCTCGGCCAGCTGGAAGCCGTGGGTGACGCGCTCGTTGGTGTAGGCGTCGACCCCACCGCCGAGCGCGTAGAAGACGTCCTCGTGGCGCCAGACCACGCCCTTGGGCATGCCGGTGGTGCCGCCGGTGTAGATCACGTAGTGGTCGTCGTCGGAGCGCTCGAGCACCGGTCGCTCGGGCGACGACGACGCCATCACGTCGTCCCACGCCACCGTGCCCAGCGCCGACGTGTCCACGTCGCTGCCGTCGTCGACCTCGATCAGGTGGCGCAGCCCCGGCACGCGGGGTCGGACGGCGGCGATGTGGGGGCCGTACTGGCGGTCGTGCACCACCGCCACCAGGTCGGCGTTGTCGAACAGGTAGGCGAGCTCGTCCTCCACGTAGCGGAAGTTGATGTTGATCGGCACGGCGCGGATCTTGAAGATCGCCACCATCGCCACCAGCCACTCGGCGGAGTTCTGGCCGTAGATGCCGATGTGGTCGCCGTGCCCGAAGCCTTCTGCGAGCAGGTGGTTGGCCAGCCGGTTGGCCTCCTCCTCGAACTCGGCGTAGGTGAGGCGGCGGTCGCCGCAGACCAGTGCCAGCCGGTCGGGCACCGCGTCGACGGCGCGCTCGAACAGGTCAGCGATGTTGAACCCCATGGCGGGGTTTCTAGCAGCCGAACGAGAACGTGTTCTCGTTCGGCGTCAGGCGCCGGAGGTGGCGGGCTGCGTCGAACCGCTGGGCTCCAGGCCCGCCGCCTCCTGCAGTTCGAGGAGGGCTCCCTTGACCCGGTCGGCCATGTTCCAGACGTCGGGCACGAGCTCCCGGTCGACCATGAAGCCGAAGTCCACCGAGCCGCGGTAGCTGAACACGGTGATGTTGAGCCCCACGCCCTCCATCACCGGGCCCATCGGGTAGGCCGCCACCATCTCGGCGCCGGCGTAGTAGAGGGGGAACGGCGGGCCGGGCACGTTCGAGATGATCACGTTGTGGATGGGGCGGTGGCTGCCGGCCAGGCCCCAGCTGGAGTACAGGCGCGAGGCCAGGTTGAACGTGTTGGGTGCGGCGTACTCGGCCCAGTTCTGGAGCATGTCGGCGCCCACCGCCTTGTGCTCCTGCTTGGCGCCCACGGTGCAGGCCTGGATGGCCCGGATGCGCTCGGTCGGGTCGGCCAGGTGGGTGTCGAGCGTGGTGAACATGGCCGACACCTTGTTGCCCACCGTGGCGTCGCCCTCGTCCCGCACCGAGACCGGGCAGGCCGCCACCAGCGGCTGGTCGGGCAGCTCGTCGCGGTCGAGCATGTAGCTGCGCAGCGTGCCGGCGCACAGCCCGAGCACGATGTCGTTCACCGTGCACCCGAAGGCGTCCTTGAGGGCCCGCACGTCGGCCAGGGGGACGCGGGCGAACCCCACCGAGCGGAGCGGGCTGAGCGGCCCGCACCAGGACGTGTGCGGTGCGTTCAGCGGCGCGGCGCCGAAGGGCCGGGTGGGGTCCCGCCGCCCCTCCACCACCCGGGTCACGGCGCCCACGGTGTCGCCGATCAGGCGGGGGAGCGCCAGGGTCTTGCGCACCCGCGACGCCACGGCGTGCCCGAGCAGCTCGAGGTCGTTCGGGATGTGGTCGGGCTCGAGCTCCACCGCCGGGGGCTGCTCCGGGGGCGTGGGCTCGAGGTCGAAGAGGTGGACCATGAGCTCGGCGCCCGACGATCCGTCGATCGCCGAGTGGTGGACCTTGGTCACCACGCCCACGCGGTCCTGCTTCAGGCCCTCGATCACCCACAGCTCCCAGAGCGGTCGGGTCCGGTCGAGCGGGGTGCTGGCGATCTGGCCGGCCATCTCGCCCAGCTCGCGCCGACCGCCCGGCGCCGGGCAGCCGATGCGGCGGATGTGGAAGTCGATGTCGAAGTCGGGGTCCTCGATCCACACCGGGTGGGCGAGGTTGAGCGGCACCTCCACCAGCCGGCGCCGGAAGGGCGGCACCAGGTGGATCCGGCCGCGGATGAACTCCTTGAGGTTCTCGAAGGAGTACCCGCCGGGGACCGTGGAGGGGTCGACCACCATGGTCATGGCCACGTGCATGTGGTTGGTGGGGTTCTCGAGGTAGAGGAATGCCGCGTCGAGCCCGGTCAGTCGTTCCATGTGCGCTCCGTGGTGTCGATCCGCCCGGGGAGTCTGCCAGGCGGCAGGCCCGTGTGACGGGTGCGGCACGGGTCCGGACGTCCGGCCCGACCACCCCCCGGAACGAGAACGTGTTCTACCCTTTGCGCCGTGGACTTCGACGACACCCCCGAAGAGGCAGCGTTCCGGGTCGAGGCGCGCTCGTGGCTCGAGGCGCACGCGCCGGCCAAGGGCAGCCCCGACGACTTCTCCACCGGCTTCGTCGAGGGCTCCATGGATCCCGACGAGTTCATGGCCCGCACCAAGGCGTGGCAGCGGCTGCTGGTCGACGAGGGCTGGGCCGGCATCACTTGGCCCAAGGCCGTGGGCGGCCGCGGCGGCACCGCGATGCAGTCGGTGATCTGGGGGCAGGAGGCGAGCCGCTTCGGGGTGGCCGTCAACACCTTCGCCGTGGGCATCGGCATGGCCGGCCCCACGATCCTGCGCCACGGCACCCAGGAGCAGAAGGACCGCTACCTCCGCCCGATGCTGCGCGGCGACGAGGTGTGGTGCCAGCTCTTCAGCGAGCCCGACGCCGGGTCCGACCTCGCCAACATCGCCACCCGTGCCGTGCGAGACGGCGACGAGTGGGTGGTCACCGGCCAGAAGGTGTGGACCTCCGGCGCCGCCGAGTCCGACTGGGGCATCCTGCTCGCCCGCACCAACCCCGACGCCCCCAAGCACAAGGGCATCACGTACTTCCTCGTCGACATGCGCACGCCGGGGTTCGACATCCGGCCGCTGCGCCAGATGACCGGTGCCGAGCACTTCAACGAGGTCTTCCTCGACGAGGTGCGGATCCCCGCCGCCAACGTGCTGGGCGAGGTCGACGGCGGCTGGGCGTGCGCCATCACCACCCTCTCCAACGAGCGGGGCCTCATCGCCGGCGCCAACAAGTCGAGCGACACCGCGGCGCTCATCGACCTGGCCCGCAAGCGGGGTCGCTCCGACGACCCCCTGCTGCGCCAGGCCCTCGTCGACTGCTGGATCCGCCAGCAGATCCAGCGCTACCACGGCTTCCGGCTCCAGACCGCGCTCAGCAAGGGCGTCCCGCCGGGGCCCGAGACGTCGGTCATGAAGCTGTTCGCCGCCGAGTACCTGCGCCGCCTCGGCGACACGTCGCTGATGCTGCTCGGCCCCGAGGGCGCCCTGCTCTCCGCCGACGCCCCCGCCGGCATGGACTGGCAGAACCGCTTCCTCTACGCCCCCGCCATCCGCATCGCCGGCGGCTCCAACGAGGTGCAGCGCAACATCATGGGCGAGCGCGTGCTCGGGCTGCCCCGGGAGCCGCAGGTGGACCGCGAGGTCCCCTTCCGCGACCTCGCCCGCAAGGGCTCGGGCGCATGAGCGCCGGTCCCGAGGCCGAGTCCCTCACGCTCACCAAGAGCCAGGCGGCGCGGCGCGAGCGCGTGCTGCGCGCCGCCCTCGAGCTCGGTGCGTCGGGTGGCTACGACGCGGTGCAGATGCGCGACGTCGCCACCACCGCCGGCGTCGCCCTCGGCACGATCTACCGCTACTTCTCGTCGAAGGACCACCTCCTGGCGGCGGCCATGGTGGAGTGGGTGAACGACCTGGAGCGCCGGGTCGGCCAGCGGCCCCCGCGAGGCGACACCACCGTCGAGCGGGTGCTCGACGTGCTCCGGCGGGCCACCCGGGCCATGGAGCGCGAGCCCGAGCTGTCCGAGGCCGTGGTCACCGCCCTGCTGTCGCCCGATCGCGGCGCAGCGGCCTGCCAGGAGGACGTGTCGGCCTCCATGGTGCGCATCCTGTCGACCGCCCTCGGCGACGACTTCGATCCCGAGTTCCAGGCCCACGTCACCCGCACCCTCGGCCACGTGTGGTTCTCGGCCCTGATCGGCTGGGTCAACGGCTGGTCGGGCATGTCGAAGGTGGCCGACGAGGTCGACCTCGCCGCCCACCTGGTGCTCGACCAGTACGACCGCTGAGCCGGCACCGGGGAGGCCCGGCCGGCCGACCGCTCAGATCTGGCGGTCGACGCCCTCCCAGTACGGGTCGCGCAGCTTCCGCTTGATCAGCTTGCCGTTGGGCTCGCGGGGCAGCGCGTCGACGAAGTCGATCGAGCGGGGCAGCTTGAACTTGCCCATCCGGGTGCCGGCCCACGCCAGGATCTCGGTGGCGAGCTCGTCGCTCGGCTCGAACCCCTCGTGGAGCTCCACCACGGCCTTGATCTCCTCGCCCCAGTCGGCGTTCGGGATGCCGAAGACGGCCACGTCCTGGACGGCCGGGTGGTTGATGAGCTCGCCCTCGATCTCGGCCGGGTAGATGTTGGCTCCGCCCGAGATGATCATGTCGGCCTTGCGGTCCCGCAGGTACAGGTAGCCGGCCTCGTCCATCTCGCCGAGGTCGCCCACGGTGAAGAAGTTCTCGATGCGGTTGGCCTTGGTCTTGGCCGAGTCGCCCTTGTACTCGAAGTCGGCCATGAGCTGCATGTAGACGGTGCCGATCTTGCCGGCGGGGAGCTGGTTGCCCTCGTCGTCGTAGATGCGGATCTCGCTGCCGGGCCAGGCGGTGCCCACCGAGCCCGGACGCTCCTTCCACTCGGCCGCGGTGATCACCGTGCCGCCGCCCTCGGTGGCCGCGTAGTACTCCTGGATGGTGTCGCCCCACCAGTCGATCATGCGGTGCTTGATCTCCTGGGGGCAGGGCGCGGCGCCGTGGATCATGTTGCGCAGCGAGCTGACGTCGTAGCCGGCGCGGGTCTCCTCGGGGAGGTCGAGCAGCCGCACGAACTGGGTGGGCACCATGTGGGAGTACGTGACCTGGTAGCGATCGATCAGGCGGAGCGTCTCCTCGCCGGTCCACTTGTCCATGAGCACCACGGTGTGGCCGAGGTGCAGGGCGCAGCCGGTCCACATCAGCACCGCGGTGTGGTAGAGCGGCGACACCGTGAGGTGCACGTGGCCGTCGTGGGCGCCCACGCCGAACAGCCCCGGGAGCATGGTGAGCAGCTCGCCCATGTCCGACGGGTCGATCTCGAACAGCCCGCGCTTGACGCCCTTCGGCCGACCGGTGGTGCCCGAGGTGTAGTGCATGGCGGCACCGGTGGTGCGACCCTCAGGTGCGGTGTCGGGCTGGCCGTCGGTGAGCTCGGCCAGCGGCCGGAAGCCGTCCACGGTCCCGACGGCGAAGGACCGGTCGGCCGGGAACCCGGCCTCCTCGGCCGCAGCGCGGGCCACCTCGGCGAAGCGCTCGTGGGCCACGAAGACCTTCGCGTCGCTGTCGCCCAGGATGTAGGCCACCTCGGGACCCACGAGGTGCCAGTTGATCGGCGTCACGTACAGGCCGATCTCGAGGGCGCCCAGGTAGATCTCGATCAGCTCGATGGAGTTGGGCAGCAGGAGCGCCACGGTGTCGCCGTTCTCGAGGCCGAGCGCCCGGAGCCCGTTGGCCGCCCGATGCGACGCAGCGAGCAGCTCACCTGCGGTGCGCTCCGTCCCGTCGGGGCCCACGAGCGCGAGGTGCGCCGGGTCCGCTTCCGCCAGTCGCCAGAATCCGAGGTCAGCCATGGCCGGGGACTGTAGGAGAAAACGAGAACACGTTGCAGTTCCGCCACCGCCCCCAGCGCGTCCACCTCGTCGGCGAATGTGCGGTACCAGAGCAACGTTCCTGTCGATCTGGCGCGTGAGGTTCGCCGGGCTCCCGCAACGCCGCAGCGAACTTCACGCGCGAAATCGGCGCGAATGCGGCTGGGGTACCGCACATTCGCCCGGGGGGGGACGGGATCAGGGGCGGAGGTGGCGGGCGCGGAGGAGGGCGGCCCTCGCGTGCTCCAGGACGGCGGGGCGCGAGCGGCGGAACTGGGGGAGCCGGTGGGGCTCGCCGCCGTACTTGGCCTTGTAGGACCCGCCGCCGCCGAAGTTCATGCGGGCGGCGCCGCGGTCGCGCCAGGCGCGCAGCGCCGACCACATCAGGGCCTCGTTGGGCAGGAGGTGCTGGTGGGCGCGCACGCTGGCGCCCATCCAGAACTCGGCCGTGCCCCCTGGCAGTCCGGGGAAGATGCCGGTGGCCGCCGGCTCGCCGTCCGGCGTCCTCGCCCGCAGCACGAGCAGGTGCCCCGTGGGGCCGAGGTGGCGCAGCAGGGCCGCCACGCGCTCGGGCGGGTAGGTGGGGGTGCGGCCGCGCTTGGCGAACGCCGCCGCCACCTGCGCGTAGTACTCGGCCACGAAGTCCCCAGGAGCGGTGGGGTCGACCTCCTCGACCACGATCCCGTTGCGCAGCGCTCGCCGAACGTCTCGCCGGCCGTTGGGCTTCATGGCGGCGAGCAGCGCGTCGTCGTCGCGCTGCAGGTCCAGCTCCCAGCCCGGCAGGTGGCCGACGTGGAACCCGGTCGGTGGGCGATCCCCGTCACGGCACGCCCGGTCGGCCACCTCGAGGTGCACGCAGCGCAACTCGCCGAAGGCGAACCGGCCGAGCGCCTCCGTGGCCGCCGCCCGATCCACGCCCGGGTCCAGCACGAAGCCCATGGCGGCCGTGGTCCAGCCGCGCAGCGGGCTGCCCAGGATCCGCAGGCCGAACCGGCGGACCATCGCGCCGCCGAACCAGCCGACGGGGTCGGTGCCGTGGAGCACCCGGGCCAGCACCGGCTCGGCGCCCTGGGTCTCCACCAGGAAGTCGAGACAGGCACGGGTCTGGGCCACGGTGCGGTCGGGCGCGTCGTCGAGCTCGGCCCACGGCACGTCGGGCGCAGCCACCCGCTCGAGTCGGATCACACCGGATGCCCGGCACGGCGGGCCCGCGCCTTGTCGAGCTCGCTGCCGGCGCGCGTGCGCAGGTGGTCGAGCGCCCAGCGGGTCTCGAGCCGGGCCCGCCGGCGGTCGTCGAGCACGTCGACGTGGCCGGGCCGGGCCCGGAGGTGGTCGAGCAGCGTGGCCACCGGCACGAACCAGCCCCGGCGCGAGGCGAGGTCCTCCATGACCCGGACGAAGCGCGGGTCGAGCCGCCCCTCCTCCGCGAACTCGACGCCGAAGTGCGTGTAGACGATGCACGCCCCGCCGGCGTCCTCGAGCTCGTCGAGGGCCTCGGGGGTCACCACGCGCAGGAACGGCGTGCGATGCGGGGCGTGGGTGGCGGCGAACCAGCGGTTGACGTAGGGCTGGCGGGGATCGTGGTACGGCATCTCGGGGCAGGCCGCCAGCGTGTCGATCCGGGGGAAGGAGAAGTTGCGCCAGTAGTCGATGCGGTCGCGCAGCACGTCGGCCCAGAAGTACGGGCTGGTGGGCTCGGCGCCCGCGCCCACCGGTTGGCCGGGACGGGCGGCGGCCAGCGCCAGGGCGTAGGCGCGGGCGCGCACCCCGCTCAGCCGCGCCGGGCCCCAGCAGATCGCCTCGCGGTTGCCCGAGTGGTCGGCGCCGGTGCGGGGATCGTGGCCGAAGAGCTCACGGAACCGGTCCAGTGCCGCGATGGTCTCGGCGCGCGTGGAGGAGTGGTCGGTGGCGTTGTGGTAGCCGATCTCGTGGCCGGCCTCCTGGAGTCGCAGGACCCAGGTGAGGTAGTCGGGCTCGGCGCAGGTGGATCCGGTGGTGTGCACCGGCCGGGTGGGCGCCACCGGCCAGACCGACTTGGTGACCCGCAACCCGAGGTCGGTCAGCAGGTCGTAGACCGGCGCGGCCGTCTCGAGCGTGGAGAGGTCGGTGTCGTCGAAGACGGTGAAGGCGAACCGGGCGCCGCCGGGCCACGCGGGCCGGCCGGTGGGGTGCTCTCGTGCCACGTCCAACGCACTCCTGGCCCTCTCGGCGCGTGCCCGGCGGAGCATAGCGATCGGTCTCGTCCCGCCTGCCGGGCCGGGTCCCTCACTAGAACGTGTTGCAGTACGCTCCCCGCCACCACACCACCAGGGTCCACACCACCCGGGGTCCGCACCACAAGGGGAGTCCCACCATGCGCGCAGCCGTGCTGCTCAACACCGGCGACGAGAAGCTCGAGATCGTCGACGACCTGGAGGTCCTCCCGCCCGGGCCCGGCGAGGTCACCGTCAAGATCGAGGCCACCGGCGTCTGCCACTCCGACCTCCACGCGATGAACGGCTCACTCCCGCAGCCGGCGCCGTTCGTGCCCGGCCACGAGGGCGCCGGGATCGTGACCGAGGTGGGCGAGGGCGTCACCGGACTGGCCGAGGGCGACCACGTGATCGTGGCCTGGTCGCCCCCCTGCGGGAAGTGCAACAACTGCGTGGAGCGCAAGTCGCCGCACCTGTGCGTAATGATCCAGTTCACCATCGCCGGCACGCCCAAGTTCACCCGCAACGGCGAGCCCGTGTTCGGCATGGCCGGCACCGGCACCTTCGCCGAGTACCTCACGCTGCCCCAGGAGGCGGCGATCAAGATCGACGACGACGTCCCCTTCGAGATCGCCTCGCTGATCGGCTGCGGCGTGAGCACCGGCGTGGGTGCCGCCATCAACACCGCCAAGGTGAAGCCGGGCTCGTCGGTGGTGGTCTTCGGCTGCGGCGGCGTGGGCATCTCCGCCATCCAGGGCGCCCACGTGGCCGGCGCCGCCATCATCGTGGCGGTCGACCTGGTGGACGAGAAGCTCGAGACCGCCAAGACCTTCGGCGCCACCCACGCCTGCAAGCCCGACGACCTCGCCGCGCTGCAGGCCGAGCTCACCGGCGACGGCTTCGACTACGCCTTCGAGGCGATCGGCCTGCCCGTCACCATGCGCGCCGCGTTCGACGCGGTGCGCCGCGGGGGCACCGCCTGCATCATCGGCGTGGGCGCCATGGACAAGGAGGTCTCGTTCAACGGGTTCGAGCTCTTCTTCTCCGAGAAGACCTTCATGGGCAGCTACTACGGCTCGGTGGACGTGCGCTCGGACTTCCACAAGCTGCTGCGCCTGTGGAAGGCCGGCCAGCTCGACCTCGAGGGCATGATCACCACGAAGATGAAGCTCGACGACATCAACGACGCCTTCGACGCCATGAAGCGCGGCGAGGTCATCCGCCAGGTCATCACCTTCTGACGCTCCGCCCCCCCACGCGGGGCCCCGGCGAACCGCTCGACGCCCGCACCCCCGATCGGGGTGCGGGCGTTGGGCGTTCCGGCCCCGACTTGCGAAAAGTGAAACGTGTTCTAGTATTCGCCGCGTGACGGATCGTCAGGACCCGGGGGAGATCCTCTCCGCCCCGCTCATCATCGAATACCCGTTCAAGCGCACCACCGGACCGGTGATCGGCGCCTTCCTCACCGGCCTGCGCGAGCGGGTCCTGGTGGGATCGCGCGCCGAGGACGGCCGGGTGCTGGTGCCGCCGGCCGAGTTCGACCCCGTGTCGGGCGAGGACCTCACCGAGCTGGTGGAGGTGGGGCCCCAGGGCGTCATCACCACGTGGGCCTGGGTCACCCAGCCGCACGCCAAGCACCCGCTCGACGAGCCCTTCGCCTGGGTGCTGGTCAAGCTCGATGGCGCCGACACGCCGATGCTGGGCGCCCTGGCCGCCCCCGGCATCGAGGCCGTCTCCACCGGCGCCCGCGTGGAGCCGGTGTGGGCCGACGAGCGCGAGGGCCACATCGACGACATCGCCCACTGGACCCTCGTCGACCCCGAAGGAGGCCGGGCCTGATGCCCGAGATCCAACTGCCCGCCTCGCTGCGCGACGTCGAGCCGGTGCGCTCGGTCCGCACGCCGGCGCAGCTCGACTACACCTTCACCGCCGGCGACGCCACGAGCCGCTTCCTCCGGGGCATCACCCAGAAGAAGATCATCGGCCAGCAGGCCACGCCCCAGAGCAAGGTCTACGTGCCGCCTCGCGGCGCCGACCCCGAGCTGGGCGCCGCCACCCCCATCGAGGTCGAGGTGGCCCAGGTGGGCACCGTCACCTCGTTCTGCGTCGTGAACCTCCAGTTCTACGGCTCGGGCATGGAGATCCCCTACACGAGCGCCTTGATCCTGCTGGACGGCGCCGACCTCTCGATCATGCACCTCATCCAGGAGATCCCCGCCGACCAGGTGCGCATCGGCATGCGGGTGGAGGCGGTGTGGCGCGACGACGCCGACATCGAGCCCACCCTCGAATCGATCAAGTGGTTCCGCCCCACCGGCGAGCCCGACGACGTGAACGTGCGCATCCCCGGCGAGAAGCGCGGCACCGGCCTCGGCTCGTGGGTCGGTGGCGTGGCCCCCACCGAGCTGGTGGTGCGCAACCCCCGCACCGGCGTGGGCGGCACCGAGGCCGACGGAGGTGAGGGCTGATGCGAGACATCGCGATCATCTCGTTCGACCAGACCCCGGCCCGGCGCAGCGTCCCCGAGCTCAACGAGGTCGAGATGCTGATGCCCGCCATCCACGGCGCGCTGGCCAAGGTCGACATGACCATCGACGACATCGGCTTCACCTGCTCGGGCTCCACCGACTACCTGGCCGGCACCGCCTTCAGCTTCGTGTCCACGCTCGACGGCGTGGGCCCGTGGCCTCCCATCCAGGAGAGCCACGTGGAGATGGACGGCGCCTGGGCGCTCTACGAGGCCTGGGTGAAGCTCCAGCTCGGCGAGATCGACACCGCCCTGGTGTACGCCTACGCCAAGTCGTCTCCGGGCGACCTGCCCATGGTCCTCACCCGCCAGCTCGACCCCATCACCGTGGCCCCCCTGTGGGCCGACTCGGTGAGCCTTGCCGCCCTGCAGGCCCGGGCCCTGCTCGACGCCGGCAAGGCCACCGAGGCCGACCTCGCCGAGGTGGCCGCCCGCAGCCGCCGCAGCGCCCTGGACAACCCCAACGCGCAGCTGGCGTGGGATCGCCCCGCCGACGACCTGCTCGCCGACGGGTACCACATCGCCCCGCTCCGCAAGAGCGACTGCCCCCCGATCACCGATGGCGCCGCCTGCGTGATCCTGGCCGCCGGCGACGTCGCCCGGTCCAAGGTGTCCCGCCCGGCGTGGATCCGGGGCATCGACCACCGCGTGGAGCCGATCCACCTCGGCCTGCGGGACCTCACGGTCAGCGAGAGCACCCGCATCGCCGGCGAGAAGGCCGGCGTGGCCGGAGGCGAGGTCGACGTGGCCGAGCTGCACGCCCCGTTCTCGCACCAGGAGCTCATCCTGCGCGAGGCGCTCGGGTTGGGCGACGGCACGGCGATCAACCCCTCGGGCGGAGCGCTCGCCGCCAACCCGATGATGACCGCCGGGCTGATCCGCATCGGCGAGGTCGCCTCCCGGATCTGGTCGGGCGAGGCGAACCGCGGCGTGGCCCACGCCACCAGCGGGCCCTGCCTGCAACAGAACCTGGTCTGCGTCCTGGAAGGTGAGAACTGATGGGCCACGAACGCGTCGCCGTGGTCGGCATCGGCCAGACCAAGCACGAGGCCACCCGGGGCGACGTCTCCGTGGCCGGCCTGCTCCGCGAGGCCGCCCAGCGCGCCCTCGCCGACGCCGAGATGACCTGGACCGACGTGGATGCCGTGGTCATCGGCAAGGCCCCCGACTTCTTCGAGGGCGTGATGATGCCCGAGCTGTTCCTGGCCGACGCGCTGGGCTGCACGGGCAAGCCGATGTTCCGGGTGCACACCGCCGGGTCGGTCGGCGGCTCCACCGCCATCGTGGCCAGCCAGCTGATCTCGGCCGGCATCCACGAGCGGGTGCTCACCGTGGCGTTCGAGAAGCAGTCCGAGAGCGAGGCCATGTGGGCGCTCTCGCTGCCGATCCCGTTCACCCCGCCGCTCCACGCCGGCGCCGGCGGCTACTTCGCCCCGCACATCCGCAGCTACATCCGGCGGGCCAAGGCGCCTGACCACATCGGCATGCTGGTGGCGCTCAAGGACCGCCAGAACGGGCTGAAGAACCCCTACGCCCACCTCCACGAGCACGACATCTCCTTCGACTCCATCAAGGAGTCGATGATGCTGTGGGACCCGATCCGCTACGCCGAGACCTGCCCCTCGAGCGACGGCGCGTGCGCACTCGTCCTCGGGTCGGAGAAGGTGGCCGACGAGGCCAAGGCGCAGGGCCGGACCCCGGCGTGGGTGCAGGGCACGGCCATGCGCTCCGAGCCGACGCTGTCGGCCGAGCGCGACACCGTGCTCCCCCTCGGCGGGGCGCTGTGCGCCGCCGACGTCTACCGCCAGGCGGGGATCACCAACCCCCGCAAGGACGTCGACGCCGTCGAGATGTACGTGCCGTTCTCGTGGTTCGAGCCGATGTGGCTCGAGAACCTCGGCTTCGCCGAGCCCGGCGAGGGTTGGAAGATGACCGAGGCCGGCGCCACCGCCATGGACGGCGACCTCCCGGTGAACATGTCGGGCGGCGTGCTCTGCACCAACCCCATCGGGGCATCGGGCATGCTGCGCTTCGCCGAGGCCGCCATGCAGGTGCGCGGCACCGCCGGCGAGCATCAGATCGACGGCGTCCGCAAGGCCGTGGGCCACGCCTACGGCGGCGGCTCGCAGTTCTTCGCCATGTGGGTGGTGGGCACCGAGAAGCCCTGATCTGCGCCGCCGGCCTCCCGGCGCCCCCGCTCCTGCCGATGGATCCGTGCGGTCCAGGTGGACCGCAGGTCGTCGGGAGCCGGGAGGAGCAGGGTGGTGGACGTGGAGCAGCGGCGGCACGGGTCCGCCGCGCGCCTGCGGTACCGCTTCGACCTGGCCCTGGCCCGCGGGCCCATGGTGGTCATCGGCTACCTCGGCCTGGTGATGCTCGCCATCATCGTGGCGGCGTCGTCGGCCATCTGGCTGCTCCAGCTCAAGGGCGTGAACGGGGGCGACCGGATCGACAGCCCGTTCGACGCGTTCTGGCAGGCCCTGCTCGGTGCTCGACCCGGCACCTTCGCCGGCGATGCCACCGGGCCGCGGGTGGCAGAGGTGAGCCTGGTGATCACCGTGGCCAGGATCTTCTGGCCACAGCAGCTCATCGACTGATGCCAGCTTTTCCATGGACCAGCAGGTGGAGCAGCTCCGCAAGGGTCGCTCCACGGTGATCGAGCAGGGCCACACGCTGGTGCTCGGGTGGTCGCCCCGGCTCCCCACGATCCTCCACGAGCTGGTGGACGCCAACGCCAACCAGCGCCGCGCCGCGGTGGTGGTGCTGGCCGACGTGGCCAAGGACCGCATGGAGGACGAGCTGCGCATCCAGGTGCCCGACCTGCGCAGCACGCGGGTGGTGTGCCGCACCGGTGATCCGTCCCGGCTCGCCGACCTCGCGATGGTGGCGGCCGAGGAGGCGAGGTCGATCATCGTCCTGGCCGGCGAGGACGGCGACGCCGGCGTGGTGAAGGCGGTGCTCGCCGTGCGCAGCCTGGACCCGGGCTTCCGGCGGGCTCACGTGGTGGCCGAGCTCGAGAGCGCCCGGCACGCCGCCACCCTGCGGGCGCTCACCGACGGGCGGATCGTGACGGTGGAGGCCGACGACGTGATCGCCCAGGTGGTGGCCCAGTCGTGCCACCAGGCCGGCCTGGCCGCCGTGTTCCGCGAGCTCATGGACTTCGACGGCGGCGAGATCTACTTCCGCGCCGTGCCCGAGGCGGAGGGGCTCACCTACGCCGAGCTGGTCCTGGCCTTCGCCGGCAGCGCGGTCATGGGCTGGGTGGACGCCGGCGGCGGGCTGGTCCTCAACCCGCCGCCCCACGCCACCTTCGGCCCGGGCTACCAGGTGGTGGCGGTGGCCGAGGACGACGACGCCCTGCTGTTCACCGGCCCGATGGTGCCGCCGCCGGTGGTGGTGGCGCCCACGGACCCCTACGAGCCGGCTCCGCTGCAGGTCCTGGTGATCGGGTGGAGCACCCTCGCCCCGCGGGTCCTGACCGAGCTGGACGAGTTCCTCGTGCCCGGTTCGACCATCGAGGTGCTGGTGGACCCGGCACTGGTGGATCCGGCCGCCCTGGAGCCGCCGGTGCCCGAGACCGTCAACGCCCCCGTGCGCATCGAGGCCCTGCGGGGCGGGCCCGAGGCGCTGCTCGAGCGCCAGGACGGGTCGGTGGACCAGGTGATCGTGCTCGGCTACCGGGACCGGTTGGCGGCGGGAGAGGCCGATGCCCGCACCATGCTCACCCTGCTCGCGATCGACCAGGGCCTGCGTGCCGCCGCGGGCGGCCCGCGCGTGGTGGTCGAGATGGTGGACCGCGCCAACGTCGCCGTGGTGGCGGCCACCGGCGGGGACGACGTGGTGGTGAGCGACGAGCTGTCGAGCCTGATGATCGCCCAGGTGTCCGAGCGCCTCGACCTGCACCGGGTCTTCGACGAGCTCTTCGACGCCGGCGGCGCGTTCGTGTCGCTGCGCCCGGCGGCGCGCTACGCGCCGCCGGAACCGACGTCGTTCGCCACGATCGTGGCGGTGGCCTCGGCCCTCGGCGAGAGCGCGCTCGGGTGGCGCGTGGGAGCCACGGGCGAGGTGGTGGTGAACCCGGCGAAGGCGGCCGTGGTGAGCCTGGGCCCCGACGACCAGGTGCTGGTGCTCGGCCCGCGCTGACCGGCGGCCCGGCGCCGCCGATCAGGTGGTGGGCGAGCCGTACTTGGCCGAGGCGGTGGCCTTGGCCGGCGTCTCGTCCATCTTCTCGGGCCAGTAGGGCGGCGGGAACACCGTGCGGTCGTCGCTGATGTCCTCGGCGTAGAACTGCGAGTACCACTTGCGGAACTTCATGAACGGGCCGTCGGTGTCGGCGAGCGCCGGGCGCACCAGGTGGGCCTTGTGCTCCCAGATCGGCATGTCCTCCACGAACTGCTTGTCGACCTCGGCGGCGAAGGCCTGGCCAACGGTGGAGTTGGTGGCCTCGTCGCCCATGTTGCGCACGTAGAAGTGGAAGCGGGTCTCGGTCTGGTCGGACCTGATGGGCGTCGACGCCGTGACCAGCACCGTGTCGATGATCCCGCTGAAGCGCACCACGCTGACGCCGGGGCCCTCGGCGGTGGCATCGATGCGACCGTCGACCACGCCTCGGGGCGTGGGGAAGCGCTGCTTGGACTCCATGATCGTGCGGTGCCCGTCGATGTCGTAGCGCTGGATCACCGGCACCTCGTCGACGTTGTGGACGTAGCGGAAGTGGGCCGAGTCCACCCCGTTCTCGGCCATCTCCTGGATGCCCGTCTCCACGATGTGGTTGGTCTTGGTGGGCCCGCTGAACTCGCCGTTCACGAGCTCGTCCACCTCGGGGATCTCGTAGGAGGGCGGCTCCTCCTGCGGGTGGTACCAGGCGTAGATGAACCCGTTGCGCTCGGCCACGGGGTAGGTGCGCAGCTTGGCGCTGCGGTTGATCCGCTCGGAGTAGGGGATCTCGGTGTTGGCGCCCTCGGCGTCGAACTTCCAGCCGTGGAAGGGGCAGACGATCTGGCAGTTGTCGACGATCCCGCCGTGGCCGAGGTGGGCGCCGAGGTGCGGGCAGAACGCGTCCTGCACGTGCACCTCGCCGGTGTCGTCGCGCCACAGCACGAGGTGCGTGTCGAAGTAGTACGCGGCCTTTGCGTCGCCGACGGAGACGTCGGGGGTCTCGGCCACCGCGAACCAGCCGAAGGGCATGGTGAAGGGGTAGCGGTTGGCGGGCGCATCGGACATGGCGGGCACCTGTTCTCGAGGAAGAACTAGAACACGTTCTAGTCTAGCGATCCCGGCGGCCGGGTGGAAGTGCGAGGCGTGGTCAGGTGTCGAGCTTGAACACCCGGACGGCGTTGTCCCGCAGGAAGCCGGGCCACACCTCGTCGCGGAAGGGCACGTTCGGCAGCTGCTCGAAGATCGTGTCCAGGCCGAGGCCCATCGGGAAGTAGCCGGCGTACATCACCTTGTCGGCCCCGCGGGTGTTGGCGAAGTCGACGATGGCCTTGGGGTAGTACTTCGGCGCGAACGCCGAGGTGGAGTAGTAGAGGTTCGGCCACTTGAGCAGGAGCTTGGCGGCCACGTCGGCCCAGGGCTCGGCGCCGTGGCGCATCACGAACTTCAGCTCGGGGAAGAACCAGCACACCTCGTCGATCAGCATCGTGTCCTGGCAGGCCGAGGGCACCCGGGGGCCGCAGATGCCGGTGCAGACGCAGATCGGGATGTCGAGCTCGATGCACTTGGCGTAGAGCGGGAAGAACTTGCGGTCGTTGATCGGGACCTGCGGGAGGCAGCCGGCCGGGAAGGCGATGGCCGCCTTGATGCCGAGCGTCTCGTAGGCCTTCACGAGGTCTCGCACCCCGGCCATGCCGCGGTTCGGGTCCACGCTGAAGGACCCGATGAACCGATCGGGGTGGTCGCGCAGGGCCCGGCGCTTCACGTCGCGATCGTCGCCGAAGCCCACGCCCACCATGGCCTTCTCGATGCCGTGGTGGTCCATCATCGTCAGCACGGTGGCCACCGGATCGGGCCCGCCGTCCACGTGCGGGACGTGGGTGAACATGTACTGGGCCGGGAACTCGTGGTCGCGCGACGCCTCGCGCAGCTGCGGCTTCAGGAACTCGTACCAATGGGCCTGGTCGGGCCCCGGGATGTCGAGCATGAGGTCGACGATCCCGATGTCGGTGGGCATGGGCATGGCGGCGACCCTAGGTGACGAACGAGAACACGTTCTCGTTCCGGGCGCTACGTTCACCCCATGGCAGACGACGATCTCAAGCTCGGACTCGTGCTCGGCTACTGGTTCGCCGGGCCCCCGGTGGGCGTCCCCGAGGCCATCGCCGCGGCCGAGGACCTCGGGTTCGACTCGGTGTGGTCGGCCGAGGCGTACGGCTCGGACTGCTTCACCCCGCTGTCGTGGTACGGCGCCGCCACCAGCCGTCTGAAGCTGGGCACCGCGGTGTGCCAGATGTCGGCCCGCACCCCGGTGGCCACGGCGATGTCGGCGCTCACCCTCGACCACCTGAGCGGCGGGCGCTTCGTGCTCGGCCTCGGTGCCTCGGGCCCCCAGGTGGTGGAGGGCTGGTACGGCCAGCCCTACCCCAAGCCCCTCGCCCGCACGCGGGAGTACATCGAGGTCATCCGCCGGGTCCTCGCCCGCGAGGAGCCGCTCGACTTCCAGGGCGAGCACTACCAGCTGCCCAACCGGGGCGACGGCACCATGGGCCTGGGCAAGCCGCTCAAGTCGATCACCCACCCGCTGCGGGCCGACCTGCCGATCCTGCTCGGCGCCGAGGGCCCGAAGAACGTGGCGCTGGCCGCCGAGATCGCGGATGGCTGGCTGCCGATCTTCCTGTCGCCCGAGCTCGACGTCCACTACCGCGAGTGCCTGGCCGAGGGCTTCGCCCGGCCCGGGGCCCGCCACACGAGCCTCGACACCTTCGAGATCCCGAACATGGTGAACATCGTGGTGGACGACGACGTGGAGCGCGCCGCCGACGCGGTCCGCATGTTCCTCGGCTTCTACATCGGGGGGATGGGGGCCAAGGAGGTGAACTTCCACGCCAACCTGTTCGCCCGGATGGGCTACGGCGACGAGGTGGAGGAGATCCAGGACCTCTTCCTGGCCGGCCGCAAGGACGAGGCCATCAAGCGGGTGCCGCTGGCGCTGGTGGAGGACGTGGCCATGGTGGGACCCCTCGACAAGGTCCGCGAGGAGCTCGACGAGAAGTGGCGCAAGACCGCCATGACCACCCTCCTGGTGAACGGCACGCCCGACCACCTGCGCCTGGTGGCCGACCTCGTGCGGGGGTGAGCGCCTACTTCATCTTCGAGAACCGGCGCACGGCCAGGAGGCCGAACACCGCGAAGATGCCAGCGCACCAGACGAGGCTGAGCACCACCCAGTAGCCCGTGGTGTGGCCGATGCCGAGCGTCTCGGTGCCGCCCACCATGAGCGACCGCACGGCGTTGATGATCACGCTCACCGGTTGGTTGGCGGCGAAGGGCTGCATCCAGCCGGGCATGGTGGCCACCGGCACGTTGGCGCTGGAGATGAACGAGAACGGGATCACCAGCATCGACATCCCCTGCGCCGCCTGCGCGTTGCCCGAGACCAGGCCGATCGTGATGAACACCCAGGTGAACGCGTAGCCGGCCACCAGCATCAGCGCGATCCCGAGCGCCACCCTGCCGGCGCCCCCGTCGGGCCGCCAGCCCACGAGCAGGCCGATGATGGCCGTGACGAAGATGCCCCAGGCCACCAGCGTGCCGTCGGCCATCGACCGGCCGGCCATGACCGCAGCGCGGGGGATGGGCAGGGACCGCAGGCGGTCGTAGACGCCAGTGGCGGAGTCCTCGGCCACGCCTGCCGCCGCGCTCATGCCCGACCACAGGATGACCGTGACAAGGAAGCCCGGCACGAGGAAGTCGACGTAGCTGAGGCCCTCGCCGGTCTGGATGGCGCCGCCGAACACGTAGCGGAACATGAAGAGGAACAGCGCGCCCTGGATGGATCCCATGAACAGGATCTGGGGGGTGCGGAAGAACTGCAGCACGGTGCGGCGAGAGGTGGTGACCGCGGTGGTGGCGAACCCGGCGCCCGGGGCGGCGGCGCGGGGCTCGGCGGATCGGGCCGCGGCGGCCGCGGCGTCGACGGAGGTGGTGGTCATGGCGTGTGCTCCTTCAGGCCGCGTCGGCGGTGGGGTCGTCGGGACCGGCGCCGTCGATGGGCTGGCCGGTGAGGGCGAGGAAGACCTCGTCGAGGGTGGGGCGGCGCAGGCCGATGTCGTCGGAGGTCACCTGGGCCTCGTCGAGCAGCCGCACCACGGCGCTGAGCTTGTCGGCGCCGTCGTCCACCGGCGCCGAGACCCGCTGGGTGTCGTGGTCGATCCTGGGTGCCTCGGCCGCCACCACCGCGAGGGCGTCTCGCACCCGGTCGAGGTCGGCGGCGTGGCGGGGGCGGACCTCGATGACGTCCCGCCCGGCCTGGTCCTTCAGCGAGTCGGGCGTGCCCGATGCGATCACCCGGCCGTGGTCGATGATCACCACGTCTCGCGCCAGCTGGTCGGCCTCCTCGAGGTACTGGGTGGTGAGCAGCACGTCGGTGCCGCTCGAGACGAGCCCGCGGATGGCCTCCCAGAGCTCGATGCGGCTCCGCGGATCGAGACCCGTGGTGGGCTCGTCGAGCAGGAGCAGGTGGGGGCGCCCCACCAGGCTGGCGCCGAGGTCGAGCCGGCGGCGCATGCCGCCGGAGTAGTCCCGCACGAGGCGATCGCCGGCATCGCCGAGGCCGAGGCGCTCGAGCACGTCGGCCGACGCCGCGGCGGCCGCCGACTTCGACAGGCCGAAGAGCCGGGCCACCATGTGGAGGTTCTCCAGACCGGTCATGGCCGGCTCCACCGACGCGTACTGCCCGGCGAGCCCGATCACCTGGCGTACCCGGCCGGGGTGGGCGAGGGCGTCGATGCCCGCCACCCGCAGGTCGCCGGCGTCGGGGCGCAGCAGCGTGGCCACCGCGCTGATGAACGTGGTCTTGCCGGCGCCGTTGGGGCCGAGCAGCGCGGTGACCCGGCCCGACTCGGCCACCAGGTCGAGCCCGGCGAGCGCCTGGGTGTCGCCGAAGCGCCTGGTGAGGCCGCGGGCCTCGATGATGGGGGGCATGGGTGGCTCCAATGGTCGCTGTCTGGTGTCCGCCGAGCGGTCTCCGCATCGTCTCTGACGATGCGGTCAGTTCTTGTCCGTGTTGTCCGGATCCGGTCCGGGATCGTCGGGAGGGGGGTAGAGGGTCCGCCAGAGGTCGAGGCCGTCGAGGTGGCCCTGCTCCAGGTCGTCCAGCAGTGCGGCCACGAAGGTGCGCTCGGCGGCCACCACCGCGACCCGGTGTTCGCCCTCCAAGGCGAACAGGCGGGGCAGGCCGAGCTCGTCCCGCACCATCGCGAGGTCGGCGCGCTGGCGGGCCAGGTCCACGTCGAGGGCGGCTAGCCGGCGGCGCAGGAGGTGCGTCACGTCGTCGGGCGGCAGGGAGCAGACCAGGGCGAGGGCGGCTTCGAACTGGAGGTACTCCTTCTGGGGCGTGGCCACCAGGTCCGAGAGCCAGTCGGTCAGCTCCCGGGTGCCGGCCTCGGTGATGGCGTAGACGGTGCGCGCCGGCCGTCGTCCGGAGCGCACGGTCTCCCGGGCCTCGATGAGGCCGTCGGCCTCGAGGTTGTCGACCACCGAGTAGAGCGACCCGTAGTTGAGCCGGATCGCCTCGTGGACGTGGCGCTGCTTGAGCGTGGCGGCCACGTCGTAGGGATGGCTCGGCCCCTCGTGCAGCGTCGAGAGGATCGCCAGGGCGAGCGGGTTGCCACGACGCCGACGAGCCATGTCCGAATCGTAGTATCCGAAACCGAGTATTCGCAACGGAGGTCGGGCACGACGGGCGCATCGGCTCCGTTGGGGTGGGGCAGACGCCCTTCGGTAGGGTCGCGCTCCATGTCGGACACGTCGCAGCCGGTCTCGCTCTCGCCCCGCCCCGCACCGGCCACCTCGGCGCTCCCGCCGCTGGCGCCGGCCGAGGCCCGAGCGGCGATCCGCGCCGCCGAGGAGGCCCTGCTCGACGAGCGCCGCCAGCTCACCGCCGACGAGCTCGCCGCCCTCGCACGGGTACCCGATGCGTCGGTGCCGTCGCTGGCCGCCCTGGCCCACGAGGTGCGCCTGGCGTGGTGCGGGCCCGAGGTGGAGGTGGAGGGGATCCTCTCGGCCAAGACCGGCGGCTGCCCCGAGGACTGCCACTTCTGCAGCCAGTCGGCGGCGTTCGACACGCCGGTGAAGGCCACCCCCTTCCTCGACACCGACGAGGTCCTGGAGGCCGCCCGGGAGACCGCGGCGCTCGGCGCCTCGGAGTTCTGCATCGTCCTCGCCGTGCGCGGGCCCGACGAGCGCACCCTCGGCCGCATCCTCGAGCTGGTGCCGATCGTGCGGGACGAGACCGGGCTCAACGTGGCGGTCTCGGCCGGCATCCTCACCGAGGACCAGGCCCGGCGCCTCGCCGAGGGCGGCGTCCACCGCTACAACCACAACCTCGAGACGGCGGCGTCGTTCTTCCCCAAGGTGGTGAGCACCCACCGCTGGGAGGAGCGGCTCGAGACCTGCGAGCTCGTGCGCCGCCACGGCATGGAGCTGTGCTGCGGGGCCCTGCTCGGGATGGGCGAGTCGGTGGAGCAGCGCCTGGAGCTCATCGGCCAGCTGCGCGACGTCGACCCCGCCGAGGTCCCGCTCAACTTCCTCAACCCCCGCCCCGGCACGCCGCTCGGCGATGCGCCCATCGTGGAGGCCCTCGAGGCCGTCCGGTGGATCGCCCTGTTCCGCCTCGGCCTGCCGTCGGTGATCCTGCGCTACGCCGGCGGGCGCGAGATCACCCTGCGCGACCTCCAGGTGATGGGCATGACGTCGGGCATCAACGCGCTGATCGTGGGCAACTACCTCACCACCCTCGGCCGCACCCCCGACGAGGACCTCCAGATGCTGGAGGACCTCAAGATGCCCATCGGCGCGCTGAGCAAGGTCATCTGATCGACGTCGAGCACTGCACCAGCTGCGGCCGCCCGGCCGCCGAGTGCGCCGGGTGCGGTCGCCCGCTCGACCCGCCGCGGTTCTGCGCCACGTGCGGCACGCGCCTCGCCGTGCGGGTGAGCCCCGGCGGCTGGGTCGGCCGCTGCAAGCACCACGGCGTGGTGGCCACCGCCTGAGTCGGCGCCGCCGACCCCTCGCCCACGGGATTCCTGTCGATCGGGCTCGCCTGGCGGACCCCATCGACAGGAATTCGGCGCCGGCCGACGGGGGGCCGGGCGACGACCGGGGGGTCAGCGGGTGGCGGTGGCCCGCGTGAAGCGACCGAGGCGCTCGACGGCAAGCGCCGTGCGGCGGCCGGCCTGGGTGCCGTCGAGCTCGGTTGCGGCCTGCTGCAGCTGGTGGGCGATGGCCGGGCCGGTGAGCCAGTTCGTGAGCTGGAGGGCCGCGGCATCCTCGCCGGGCGCCACGAGGTCGGCCACGGTGTCGGGCAGGTCGGGACGCAGCGGGCTGTCGAGCAGCAGGGCCACGAGGTGGCCCACGGCGGCATGCTGGTGGGCGGGCGGGGTGAGCGGCCCGAGGGCCTCGTGCCAGTCGTCGAGGAACGGGCTCAGGTCGTGCGTGGCGCTCGACACCGGCGGCAGCCAGCGGTGCACGGCGTGGGCAGGTCGGGGCTCGCTGCGCACCAGGCGCGCCCACTCGGCGCGCAGGAACCGGGCCACCGCCTCCACCTGGTGATCGGGCCAGGCCGGCCAGCCGGCGGCGCGCAGGCGCTCCCACAGCACCGTGCGATCCAGGGGCAGGGCGTGGTCGGCGGCCAGCACCAGGGCTCGGGGCGCGACGCGCCGCAGGTCCTCCGCGGTGCCCCACGACGAGCCGGCCCGGAGGGCGAACCGGGCCACCAGCTCGGGCGCCAGCTCGGCCACGGGAGCGCCCAGGGCGGCCACCTCGGCCTCGCTCACGGTGGGCGCGTGGGCCATGTTCGGGTCGAAGGCCACGTCGGCGAACGCCTCGAACAGGTGGGCGGCGGCGGCGGCGAACGACGCCGTGGGATCGAGCGGGTCGTAGCGGCGGTCGTGCAGGGCGGAGGGGATCGACATGGGAGGTCCACGGCAGGGGGTGGGGCGGGGCGAATCTACCGAAGCGTCGCGACGCGGGAGCGGCTCCGGCGGCTCCGTCGACCCTGTCGGGTTGTTCCGCGTCGACGGTTTAGGGTGGGTTCCGACGAGTACACGTGTTGGCCTCCGGGGCGTCACCTCCTCGTCATCCGTCGTTCCGGCCCGGTCCGTAGGGTCCGGCTCACAGTGGTCCCGATCCGGGAGGGTGCATGGCCAGCGTCACGTTCGACGCGGTGACGAAGCGCTACGGCGACGTGGTGGCGGTCGACTCCCTCGACCTGGAGATCGTCGACGGCGAGTTCATGGTGCTGCTCGGCCCGTCGGGCTGCGGCAAGACCACCGCGCTGCGCATGATCGCCGGCCTCGAGGACATCTCCGACGGCACCCTGCGCATCGGCGACCGCGTGGTCAACGACGTCGACCCCGCCCGTCGCGACATCTCGATGGTCTTCCAGAGCTACGCGCTCTACCCCCACATGACGGTGCAGCGAAACATCGAGTCGCCGCTGCTGGCCCGCCACTACCACCTCGACGGGCCCGACCAGCCGGCCCGCAAGCTCACCTCGGCCGAGCGGGCCGAGCGGGTGGCCGAGGCCGCGCGCGTGCTCGACCTCGAGCCCTACCTCAAGCGCAAGCCCGCCGCCCTCTCCGGCGGCCAGCGCCAGCGCGTGGCGCTGGCGCGCGCCTTCGTGGGCCGGCCCCAGGCGTTCCTCATGGACGAGCCGCTGTCGAACCTCGACGCCAAGCTCCGGGCCCAGACCCGCATCGAGCTGGTGGACCTCCACCGCCGGGTGGGCACCACGGTGGTCTACGTGACCCACGACCAGGTGGAGGCCATGACCATGGCCACGCGGGTGGCGGTCATGTCCATGGGCAAGCTGCAGCAGGTGGGCACGCCCCAGGACGTCTACGCCAAGCCGATCAACACCTTCGTGGCCCAGTTCATCGGCACGCCGCCGATGAACTGCGTCGACGCCGCCATCGCCGCCGACGGCACCGCCGTCGACCTCGGTGCTGCCGGTCGGCTCCCGCTGCCCGCCGGCCTGCAGGCCCGGCCCGCGGCCGGCGCGCCGGTGGTGCTGGGCGTGCGGCCCGAGCACCTCACCCTCGATCCCGCCGGCAGCCTCACCGCGGTGGTGCGCGCCGTGGAGTGGCTCGGCCACGAGTGCCTGATCGCCGCCGACCTCGACGACCGGCTCGTCACGCTCCGCCAGGCCGGCATGGCCATCCTCGAGCCCGGCGCCGAGGTGAAGGTGGCCGTGGACGCCGCCGACGTGCACCTCTTCGACGCCGAGACCACCGAGCGCCTCACGTGAGCGACGGCACCCGTCGCCGCCTGGGGCGCTACGACGCCAAGGAGGTGGGCCTCGCCACCCTCTTCCTCGCCCCGTCGCTCGCGGTGTTCGTGGTGTTCTTCTACATCCCGTTCTTCCGGCTCCTGCAGTGGGGCACGTACAAGTCGGTGCGCGGCGGCGAGTCCTACAAGCAGGTGGGGCTCGACCAGTACCGGGAGGTGCTCGGCGGCGACGAGTTCCGCCAGGGCCTGATCCACAGCGTCCAGTACGTGCTGCTCACCGTGCCCGCCGGCCTGGTGCTCGGCACCCTCCTCGCGGTGGCCGCCCACCGTCGCCTCAAGGGCATCAAGGTGTACCAGGCGATCTTCTCCTCGACGCTCGCCAGCTCGGTGGCGGTGTCGTCGGTGATCTTCTTCTTCCTCTTCAACCCCGCCATCGGCACGTTCCAGGTGAACTGGCGCAGCGACCCCGACATGGCGCTGTTCGCCGCCGCCCTGCCGTTCATCTGGCAGAACCTGGGCCTGGCGTTCGTGATCGTGCTGGCCGGCCTGCAGGCGGTGCCCGACGAGGTGCTCGAGGCGGCCACCCTCGACGGCTACGGCCCGTGGCGCCGGCTCACCCGCATCACGCTGCCGCTGATCTCGCCGGTGCTGATGTTCCTGCTGGTGATCCTGGTGATCGTGGCGTTCCAGGCGTTCCCGCAGATCGAGATCATCACCAACGGCGGTCCGGCCGGCGCGTCCGAGACGCTCGTGTTCAAGATCTTCCGCCAGTCCCAGGACTACGGAAAGGGCGCCGTGCTCTCGGTGGGCCTGTTCTTCGCCACGATGGTCATCACGTTCCTGCAGTTCGTGATCCTCGACCGGAGGGTCCACTATGGCGACGAGTGAGACGCACCGGATCGGCATCCGGCGCCACCAGGGCGAGGGCCTGGGCGACATCGCGGGCCGGTCGGGCTCGCGCCGCACCTGGGGGATGATCGGCCAGTACGCGCTGCTCACGCTGCTGGCGCTGGTGGTCCTCGGCCCGCTGGTCCTGATCGTGATCCAGGCCCTGTCCCCGCCGTTCCAGTACGTCAACGCGGGCAAGCCCCTGCACCCGGTGGACGTGGCGTGGAAGGACCGGACCTGGTTCACCGGCGGGTTCGTCTCGGTGGCCGGCCGCACGCTGGTGGTGGCGTTCCTGTTCGCCTGGCTCCACAAGGTGGCCCGCGGCTTCTCGTGGCGGGACTGGCGCGACCTGCTCGACCCGGCGGGCGTGGTGGCCATCGTGGGCGGCACGCTCGTGCTCGCCGCCACCACCTCGCCGATCTTCGGCTCGCTGCACGCCGCCGACGGCTCCACGCTCGGGCTGGTGCTGCTCTCGATGGCGCTGGTGAGCGCCACCCAGGCCTGGAGCTTCATCGCCGGCGAGCGCTCGGCGGCGCTCGGCGCCGTGGTGGCCATCCTCACCGGCGTGGGCATGGTGATCCTGGCCGTGCTCATGGCCGGCCCGGCGGTGTGGACGGTGTCGTGGTCGCGCTACGACCTCGGCGGGGCCATGGGCCGCAGCCTCACCATGGCGATCATCATCACCATCAGCCAGGTGGTCACCTCGATCATGGCCGCCTACGCGTTCGTGTTCCTGCGGTTCCCCTTCAAGCGCATCCTGTTCGCGATGTTCATGGCCACGCTGCTGCTGCCCCTCGAGGTCACCCTGGTGGGCAACATCGCCACCATCCGCCAGCTCGAGTGGACCAACACGATGCAGGCGCTCGTGCTGCCCTTCGGTGCGTCGGCGCTCGGCACGTTCCTCATCCGCCAGGGCTTCCGCGGCCTGCCCACCGAGATCCGCGACGCCACCCGCCTCGACGGCTACGGCCACGTCGCCTTCCTCACCAAGTTCGCGGTGCCGCTCACCCGCCCCGTGGTGGCCTCGTTCACCGTGATCGCCGGGCTGCAGGCGTGGAACCAGTACCTGTGGCCGCGCGCCGTGATCGAGAAGAACGAGTTCAACACCCTGCAGATCCAGCTGCGGGCCGTGGCCGCCGGCGAGGTGGCCAACGCCAACCAGGCCATCGCCGCCGCCCTGGTGGCGGCGGTGCCCGTGGTGATCCTGCTGATCGCCTTCCAACGACAGATCATCCGCGGCCTCACCGCAGGCGCGGTGAAGTGACCCGGATGCCGTCCGACAACGAGGGGGACACCATGTCCGACCGACCCCGCCCCACCAGCTCCCGCAGCCCGCGCCGGCGTCACCGCCTCGAGCTCCTCGTGGCCGTGGTGGCCGCGGGCGGCCTGCTCGTGTCGGCCTGCGGCTCGCCGCCGAGCTCCGGCGGCGGCTCGGGCGGGCGTGAGGACGCCGCCTCCGACAACAAGGTCGATCCCAAGGACTGCCCGCTCGACGCCCTCGAGAAGGCCACCGGCAAGGTGAAGGTCAACGTCTGGTACGGCGGGCTGGTGGACCCGCCCAAGACCGTGTTCACCGACATGGTCAAGGCGTTCAACGCCAGCCAGGACAAGATCGAGGTCACCGCCGACTACCAGGGCAACGCCTACGCCGAGGTGCTGCGCAAGTACGAGGGAGCCTCGGCCACCCCCGCCCAGCTCCCGCAGATCATCTACCTCGAGGACACCGCCCTCGGCGAGATGGTCGACAAGGGCCAGGTGCTGCCGGCCCAGGCCTGCATGGAGGCCGACGACTACGACCCGACCCAGATCATCCCCTCCGCCCGGGCCGCCTACTCCGTGGACGGCGTGCTGTACCCGGGCTACATGAACGTGTCGACGCCGGTGCTCTACTACAACAAGGTCCACTTCCAGAAGGCCGGGCTCGACCCGAACGACCCGCCGCAGACCCTCGACGAGATCGAGGAGGCGGCCAAGAAGATCAAGGCCGCCGGCGTGGCGTCCAAGCCGCTGTCGTTCCTGGCGAACCAGTGGTTCTTCTCCACCTGGATGGCCGGCATCGGTCAGGACGTGGTCAACAACAACAACGGCCGCGACAAGGTGCCCACCGAGGCCACCTTCGACACGCCCGAGACCGAGGCGATCCTCGGCAAGCTCGATTCGATGAACAAGGCCGGGCTGCTCAACCCGTTCCCGGTCACCGACGGCAGCATCGACCACTACCTGGCCCTGGTCACCGAGCAGAGCTCGATGCTGGTGGAGACCTCCACGGCCTCGGGCACCATCGCCCAGGCGCTGGGCGGCGACATCACCGCCGCCGAGGCCGGGATCGACTTCGACGTGGCCGCCATCGACACCACCAAGCTGGTGCCGGCCTCCGGCCAGTTCCCGGGGGTGAAGGCTCCCGGCAAGGTCTACGCCTCGGGTGGCGCGTTCTACATCCTCAACACCTCCGATCCGGCCCAGCAGGCCGCGTCGTGGAAGTTCCTCCAGTTCATGCTGCAGCCCGAGAACGTGAAGACCTGGCACCTGGTGGGCGGCTACCTCCCGATGGTCAAGGAGGTGGTGGACGACCCCGAGGTCCGGAAGTTCCAGGAGGAGGACCTGGTGGGCCTGCTGCTGAAGCCGGCCGTGGACCAGCTGGCCGCCGCCGACCCCGACCAGGCGGGCCCGCTGATCGGCCCGTACACGAAGTTCCAGGACGAGATCCAGGGCGCCATGGAGAGCGTGCTGTTCAGCGGCGCCGATCCCAAGCAGGCGCTCGGCAAGGCCCAGGACAACGTGAACGCCATCTTGAAGGACTACAACGGCGGCTAGCCGCCACCCGTCGGGCCGGTGCGGGGATGGCTCCTCGCACCGGCTGACCGGGCCATGATGGGGCCATGCGCGTGGTGGCCGTCACCGGACTCAAGGGCGGGGTGGGCAAGACCTCGACCGCGGTGAACCTGGCGGCGCTCGCCGCCACGAGCGGCATGCGCACCCTGCTCTGGGACCTCGACCCCCAGGGCGCGGCCACCTACTGCCTCGACCTCAAGCCCAAGCTGCGTGGCGGCGGACGGCGCCTGATCGGTGGGGGCCGAGGCGGGTTGGCCGCAGTGGCCCGCACGTCGGACATCGAGCACCTGGAGGTGGTTCCGGCCGACTCCAGCGTGCGCGAGATCGAGAAGGTCCTGTCGATCACCGCCAAGCCGGCCAAGCCCCTGCGCCGGCTGCTCGCCGGCACCAAGGGCACCGCCGACGTGGTGATCCTGGACTGCCCGCCCGGTCTGTCGGCCGTGGTGGAGGCGGTGGCCTCGGTGGCCGACGTGCTGCTGGTGCCCGTGGTCCCCGAGCCCCTGCCCTTCCGGGCCCTGGACCGCTTCACCGACTTCCTGGAGGAGACGCGGTCGGCGTCGCCCAAGATCGTGGCGCCGTTCATCTCCATGATCGACCGGCGCAAGCCCGTGCACCGACGGGTGGAGACCGAGATCCGGGCCCGGGGCGGGTTCCTGGGCGCTGCCGTGCCCGAGTCCTCCGCGGTGGCGCGCATGGGCGAGGAGCAGGTGCCCGTGGTGATCAGCGCCCCCCTGAGCCTGGCCGCCGCCGAGTACCGCAAGCTCTGGGCCGAGGCCACCGAGCGCGCGGGGCTCTGACACCGCGGGGCGGCCTCAGCCGGCCGGCCCCGGCGGGGTGACCAGCGCCTCCACCAGCTCCCGGCCCACGGCATCGGGCAGGGCGTCGAGCACCGCCGGCAGGAGCTCGGCCGCCGGGACGAGGTCTCGGGTGACCCAGCGCGAGAACGAGCCGTCGTCGAACCAGTCCGGCAGCTCCACCGGCACGCCCCCGGGTGGTGCGAGCCCGGCGGGCACGGGCGGCCCGCTACGCCAGAGGCGACGCATCCGCCCCCACGAGGACTCGAGGTCCAGGGCCCGGGTCTCCACGGCCAGGAGCACCCCGGGCCGGGCGGGGCCCGTGGGAGCCAGGGGGTGGAGCCGGGCCAGGGCCGCCCATCGGCGGACTTGGCCGGGCTGGTCCAGCACCAGCTCGGCGATGCGGTCCAGCCAGGCCGCCTCGACCCACGCCGACAGCGACACGTCGGGGGCCGGGGTGGGTCGGCCGAGGGCGCGGGCGACGACGTCGGCCACCCAGCCGCCGGGGGCCTCCTCGATCGCCTCCTCCCCTCCGTCGGCCGTGGTGAGGATCGTGCTGGCCTCGCCATGGCGATCGAAGAGCGTGGTGATGCGCACGGCCTCGGGCGGGCCCTCCGGCCCGGGGACGGCGCGCCAGGCCCGACCCGTGGTGGTGAGCCCGAGGACGGTCCAGTGCGGCGGGGCCAGGAACCCGACGAGCGGGTCGGCCGGGTGGTGGACCTCCGTGGGGATCGGCCAGGTGCCGATGGCGACGTCGGCCTCGCCGGGGGCCGCGGTGAGCAGCAGGGAGCCGGGCCAGGTGGCGGCGCCGCGGTGGACGACCTCGGCGAGCTGGCGCAGCGAGGGGAGGGTGGACGACGGGGACGACGGGGACACGGGGGACCTCCGGAGCGATGGGCTGACCGGCGGTCCTGGTGCGGGTGGGCGAGGGGACGGCGAACCTCGGGACGAGCTTCGCGCAGGGGGGTGGCAGTCGGATCGGCCGGCGGCCCGCGGGAGCCGTGGGGCCCGGGTCGGTCAGGCGGTGGCCACCGACGGGTGCAGGACCCGGTCGTGGCGGGCCAGGCGCTCGAGGCGCCGCGCCGCCACCGTGACCACCTCGGCGTCCTCGGGGGCGAGCCGGTCCACCAGGCGCAGGGCCGCCCCGATCCGCCGCTCGGCCAGGACCCGGGCGAGCCGGGCATCGCTGGCGGCGTGGGCGTGGAGGACCTCGTTGGCGAGGTCGTGGGTGCGGTCGCACGGACCGGCGGCGGGGCCCAGTCCGAGGAGGCGGCCGATCGTGCGCAGCGAGGTCCACGTGGGCGAGGGCGATCCCTGGCCGTAGAGCCGGAACGTGTCGAGGTGGGCGTGGTGGCCCCACGCCCCGCGGTAGGCGCCGGCGTGGCCGGGCAGCGGGGCGCGGTCCAGGGTGAGGCGCCGGTCGAGGCAGAGCCGCAGGCCGAGGTCGACGCCCAGGAGGCGAGCCCGGTCGGCGATGAACGGGAGGTCGAAGGTGGCCCCGTTCCACGTGGCGATGATGCCGGGGGGCAGGGCGGCCAGGCGGCGGTCGAGCGCCTCGAGCAGGTCGTCCTCGGGCCCGGTGAAGACCTCGTCGAGCGAGCGGCCCGAGAGGGCCACGGTGCGCACCCGCGCCACCGCGGGGTCCCAGCCGTCGCAGCTGGTGTCGGTCTCGATGTCGAGCCCGTAGATGACCGCTGTGTGCCCCATCCGCCCTCCCGGACGCTTGACCCCTGTGGCAGAAAAGGGTACGGAGCACGCAGCGTCAGGTGGTGGATACCTCACGCGCCGCGCGAATGCGCAGGTGGCCGGACGCGAACGATCTCGCTCCGGGGAGCGAGATCGGACGGGCTGTGGTGGCGGCGGCGCCGCCGAGGGCGACCCTCGGTGGGGTCAGCGCTCCTCTTTGAACATCACGTGCTGGCGGATCTTCGGGTCGTACTTCTTGATCTCGATCCGCTCGCGCGTGTTGGTCTTGTTCTTGCGGGTGACGTAGGTGTACCCCGTGCCCGCGGTGGACTTCAGCTTGATGATCGGACGCTTGTCGCTCTTGGCCATCGTTCGTCTCCCGGAGGTGGCGGAGGCAGCGGGCCGGCCGGGACCGTGCTCGTGCGGACGTGCCATCGTAGGGTCAACCCGCCGGTCGGCCCAACTCGGGTCGCCCGATCACCCCACCTGGATCGATCGCCGCCCGTGCCCGCAGCCCACCCCCACGCCCCCACCGTGACCGTCGGGCGGGCGTCGAGACGGCTCGGTGGCGTGGTCCGCGCCGCGTTCGCCGTGGCGGTCCTGGCCGTGCTGGTGCTGGGTCCGGCGGCGCCGGCATCGGCCCATGCCCAGCTCACCGCCAGCGATCCCACCGACGGCGCCGTGCTCGACGTGGCCCCGGCGCAGGTCACCCTTCGGTTCTCCGAGGGCGTCACCGTGCAGCCCGACGGCGTGCGCGTCCTCGACCGCGACGCGACCCGGGTCGACGGTGGCGTGGCCGAGGCCCAGGGATCGGTGGTGGTGGCGCCGGTGGACCAGCCCCTGCCGCCGGGGGGCTACGTGGTGGCGTGGCGGGTGGTCTCCGCCGACGGCCATCCCGTGCACGGGGCGTTCTCGTTCTCGGTGGGCACGCGCACCGAGGTGTCCGACGACGTGGTGGCCAACGCCTTCGCCGGTAGCGCCGACGGCCGCGACGAGCTCCTGGGGGCGATCCTGCGCGCCGTGGCCTACGTCGCCATCCTCGCCAGCGCCGGTGCGGTGTGGATGGGGGCGGCGCTGCGCCGCGACGACGAGCCGACGCCGGTGGGCCGGGTGGTCACGGGGCTGAGCGCCGTCGGGCTGCTGGCCGTGGTGCTCCAGGTGCCGGTGCAGGCGTCGCTGGCCACCGGGCAGGGCCTGGGGGCCATCGGGCAGGAGGGCGTGCTCGGCATCGCCCTGGCCGACGGCGTGGGGTGGTCGATCGCCATCAGCGGGATCGGCTTGATCGCCCTGCTCGTGACCGCCGGGCTCCCGTTCCGGTCGAACGTCCGCCTCCTCGCCCTCGCCGGTGCGGCGCTGGCCCCGCTCGGCCTGGTGGTCACCGGGCACACCCGCACGATGTCGCCGGCGGTGGTGGGCTACCTGGCCGATGCGGCCCACGTGGCCGCCGGCGCGGTGTGGATCGGTGGGCTGGGCGCGCTGCTCGCCGTGGTGCGCCGGCGCCGGGCCGACGACGACGTGGCCGGTGCGGCGCGGGCGCTGGCGACGTTCTCGGGCTGGGCCGGCGCGGTGGTGGCCGTGGTGGTGGCCGCGGGGCTGGCGCTGACGTGGCTGGAGGTCGGCAGCCTGCGCGCCCTCACCTCCACCACCTACGGCCGCTACCTGATGGCCAAGGTGGCGGTGGCGCTCGCCGTGGTGGCCGGCGCAGCGTGGAACCGGTTCCGGCTCGTGCCCGCCATCGTCGCCGATGCCGATGCCGATGCCGATGCCGAGGCCGACGAGGAGGACGAGGACGCCGCGCTCGACGCGGCGCGACGGTGGCGGGTGCTGCAGCGGGTGGTGCGCCTCGAGGTGGTGGGACTGGTGGTCGTGCTCGGGCTCACCGCGCAGCTCGCCAACACCACTCCGGCGCGCACGTCGGTGGTGCCGGGCGTGCAGTCGGCCAGCGCCCCGCTCGGCTCGGGCACCCTCGAGGTGCTGGTCGACCCGGCGCGACCGGGCCGCAACGACGTCCACGCGTACCTGCTCGACTCGAAGGGCCGTCCCGACGACCGCTTCGACAGCGCCGAGATGGAGCTCGCGGTGCCCGCCGAGGACGTGGGCCCGCTGGTGCGCACGCCGGTGCGCGCCGGCCCGGGCCACTTCATCCTCGTGGGCACCGACCTCGAGCTCGCCGGCGACTGGACGCTCACGGTGATCGTGAAGCCCGACCGCTTCACCGAGCAGCGGGCCACCGTGGGCTTCCGCGTGGGCTAGCGGGAGCTCCTAGCCCAGCGGATCGTCGAGCAGGCTGGTCACCAGCGCCGCCACCGCCGAGCGCTCCGAGCGGGTGAAGGTCACGTGGGCGAACAGCGGGTGGCCCTTCATGGCGTCGATCACCGAGGCGATGCCGTCGTGGCGGCCCACCCGGAGGTTGTCGCGCTGGGCGACGTCGTGGGTGAGCACCACCCGGCTGCCCTCGCCCAGGCGGCTGAGCGCGGTGAGCAGGACCGCCTTCTCCAGGTTCTGGGCCTCGTCGATGATCACGAAGGTGTCGGTCAGGCTGCGGCCCCGGATGTGGGTGAGCGGCAGCACCTCGAGCAGGTCGCGGGCGAAGACCTCGGCGATCACCTCGGGACCGGCGATCGACTCCAGGGCGTCGTGGACGGCGGCGGCCCAGGGCCCCATCTTCTCGTCGCGGTCGCCGGGCAGGAACCCGAGCTCCTGCCCACCCACCGCGAACAGCGGCCGGAACACGAGGATCCGCTTGTGGGTGCGGCGCTCGAGCACCGCCTCCAGCCCGGCCGCCAGGGCCAGGACGCTCTTGCCGGTGCCGGCGCTGCCGCCGAGGCTCACGATGCCCACCGACGGGTCGGCCAGCACGTCGAGGGCGATGCGCTGCTCGGCGCTGCGGCCCACCACGTCGAACAGGCTGAGGTCGCCGCGGACCAGGTGGATCGACTTGTCCTCGTGCACCCGTCCGAGGGCCGACTGGCTCCCCGATCGCAGGGCCACGCCCGCGTTGCAGGGCAGGTCGCGTGCCTCGGGGAGGTCGAGGATGCGCTCGGCGAAGAGCTCGTCGATGTCGTCGGGCTCCACGACGAGGTCGACGAAGCCCGTCCACGACGCGTCCGAGGCCAGCTCGTTGCGGTACTCGTCGGCGTCGAGGTCGACGATGCTGGCCTTCAGCCGCAGCGGGAGGTCCTTGGTGACCACGGTGACGGCCAGGCCCTCCCGACGCAGGTTGTGCGCCACGGCCAGGATCCGGTGGTCGTTGTTGTCGGCGGCCATGGTGGGCGGCAGCCCGTCGGTCGACTGGTGGTTCAGCTCCACGCGGAGCGTGCCGCCGTGGTCGTTCACCGGGATCGGCTCGGTGAGCGAGCCGTGCTCGAGCCGCAGGCGCTCGAGGTGCCGCAACGTCTGGCGGGCCGACCACCCGAGCTCGGGATGGTCCCGCTTCGCCTCCAGCTCCATCAGCACCACGATGGGCAGCACCACGGCGTGCTCGTCGAAGCGGACGAGCGCACCGGGATCGGCCAGCAGCACGGACGTGTCGAGCACGTAGGTGCGCAGGCGCGACGGATCAGCGGAAACGAGCGGTTCGGTCACAGAGCCCCCTGGACGGTCGGCAGCCGCCGGGAGCGAGGTCTCGCAGTGGACCGGGTCGCTGACGGCTGGGCGGTGGGTCACCGCCGACCATCCTTCCGCCGCCCGCGGCGCGAGCGGTGGACCCTCGCGCAGAGTTCACCGTCCCGACACGTTCGGGCGATCGGGAGGTCGGGGTACCGTCGATCGGTGAGCGCCGAACCGTCGTGCCCGTTCTGTCGGATCGTGGCGGGGAGCGAGCCCGCCCACGAGGTGCACCGTGACGGCGTCGCCGTGGGCTTCCTCGACATCCGCCCCCTGTTCGCCGGCCACGTGCTGGTGGTCCCGCCCGACCACGTGGAGACGCTGCCCGACCTGCCCGTGGCCGACGTGGGGCCGTTCTTCGAGCGGGTGCAGCTCCTGGCCGCCGCCGTGCGGGATGCCACCGGCGCCCAGGGCACCTTCGTGGCCATGAACAACCGGGTGAGCCAGAGCGTGCCCCACCTGCACGCCCACGTGGTGCCCCGGACCAAGGGCGACGGCCTGCGCGGGTTCTTCTGGCCGCGCACCCGCTACGACGACGACGCCCACGCCGCCGAGGTGGCGCAGCGCATCGGCCGGGCGGCCGAGGAGCGGCTCAGCCCTCCAGCGTGAGGCGGGGTCGGCCGTCGGCCACCACGATGGTGGCCGGCACGGCCAGCAGGTCGAGCGGGTCCCGCCCGGTGTCGGGTGCGGTGATCGAGACCACCTCGCCCTTGTGCTCGCCGGCGGCGATGGCGAGCTCCACCACGAGCGACCCGGCCTCGGGTCCGTGGTCGGCGTCGACCACGATGGCGTCGTAGGTCCCGTCCTCGAGCACCCGCTCACCGTACGGCGGGGCGCGACCGGGGCGGGGTATCCCCCAATCGCGCGCCGAACGGGGAAATACTTGGCTCCAGCGCTCCGCAACGACGCGGGCGCCCTACCCCTACGAACCCCAGGAGGTTGGCTGTGGCCAACATCACCAAGGCCGAGCTGGTCGCCCAGGTCGCCGCGCAGGCCGGCACCGACAAGACCACGGCTGCGGCCGTGCTGAACGCGTTCGAGGAGACCGTGTTCGCCATGGTCGCCGCCGGCGACAAGGTGTCCCTGACCGGCTTCATCACGTTCCAGCAGGTCGCCAAGGCCGCCACCACCGCTCGCAACCCGCGCACCGGTGAGACCGTGAAGGTCAAGGCCAAGAAGGCGCCCAAGGCCACCCTCGGCGCGAGCTTCAAGAAGGTCGTCAACAAGGAAGCTCCGGCTCCCAAGCTGGCGAAGGTGTGATCCCGGGCCGGCTCCGGCCGGCCCGACGATGCGACAGCGAGGGCCTCTCGAGGCCCTCGTTCGTCGTTTTCGGCCCGTGCGCCGCGGCGCTCGGTGTAGAAGGGGACCACCGCCCCAGGAGGTCCCGCCATGTCCGACGTCGTCGCCAACCGCTACCTGAGCGGGCCCTACGCACCGGTGGCCGAGGAGCGCACCGGCGTCGACCTGCCCGTGGCCGGCCACCTGCCCGCCGAGCTCGACGGGCGCTACCTGCGCAACGGCCCGAACCCGCTGGGGGCGGTCGATCCCGCCACCCACCACTGGTTCCTCGGCGACGGGATGGTGCACGGCGTGCGCCTGCGCGACGGCCGGGCCGAGTGGTACCGCAACCGGTGGGTGCGCTCCACCGCCGTCTCCGAGGCGCTCGGCGAGGAGCCGCGGCCCGGCGAGCGCTACAACGGCATGGACACCGCCAACACCAACGTGATCGGCCACGCCGGGCGCACCTTCGCCCTCGTGGAGGCGGGCGCCCGCCCGGTGGAGCTCACCGACGAGCTCGAGACGATCTGCCACACCGACCTCGACGGCACCCTGCCCCACGGCTACACCGCCCACCCCAAGCGCGACCCCGACACCGGCGAGCTGCACGCCGTGGGCTACCACTGGGCCCGGCCCGAGGTCCTCGAGTACACCGTGATCGGCACCGACGCGCGGGTGCGCCACCGCGTCGACGTGCCGGTGCCCGGGAACCCGATGGTGCACGACTGCTCCATCACCGAGCGGCACGTGGTGCTCTACGACCTGCCGGTCACCTTCGACCTCGACCAGGCGATGACCGGACGCGGCTTCCCCTACACCTGGGACGAGGGCTACGGGGCCCGCGTCGGGCTCATGCCCAAGGGCGGCCACCCCGACGAGGTGCGGTGGTTCGAGGTGGGCCCGTGCTACGTGTTCCACCCGCTCAACGCCTTCGACGACGGACCCCGCGTGGTGCTCGACGTCGTGCGCCACCCGAAGATGTTCGACCACGACACGCGCGGCCCGAACGAGGGCCCGCCGGTGCTGTGGCGCTGGACGATAGACACCGAGGCCGGCACCGTGCGCGAGGAGCAGCTCGACGACCGGGCCATCGAGTTCCCGCGGGTCGACGAGCGCCTCGTGGGGCGCCCGCACCGCTTCGGCTGGGCCACCGGCCTCGACGCCAGCGGACCCGACGTGGGCTTCGACGGGTTCTCGATGGTCCGCTACGACCGGCTCACCGGCGCGTCGGAGGAGGTGTCGCTCGGCGAGGGCCGCATCGGCGGCGAGCTCGTGTTCGTGCCCCGGTCGCCCGACGCGGCCGAGGACGACGGCTGGTACCTCACCCTCGCCCACGACCGCGCCACCGACCGGGGCGAGCTCGTGGTGCTCGATGCCGCGGCGCCGGCCGAGGGCGCCGTGGCCCGGGTGCTGCTGCCGGGGCGGATCCCGCTCGGGTTCCACGGGAACTGGGTGCCCACCGGCAGCTGAGGCCGGCGCGGCGGTCCGCCGCCGGTGG
>JAHBSN010000299.1 GCA_019639095.1 Actinomycetota bacterium | reverse complement strand
ACTTGGGGACGTACTCGGGCTCCCATGCAGCCAGCTGGTCGAGGATGCCGTCGGGGGTGGTGTCGGCGTGGAGGAGCGCTCGGTGCGCCTCGCGCACGAAGCCCTGCGCCACCGACGAGTCGAGGAACGCGAGCAGCGGTTGGTAGTAGCCGGCCACGTCGAGCACGCCCACGGGCTTGTGGTGGAGCCCGAGCTGGGTCCACGTCAGCACCTCGAAGAGCTCCTCGAAGGTGCCGACGCCGCCGGGGAGGGCCACGAAGCCGTCGGAGCGGTCGGCCATGGCCAGCTTGCGCTCGTGCATGGAGTGGACCACCACCAGCTCGGTGAGCCCGACGTGGCCGACCTCGCGGTCCCAGAGGTGCTGGGTGATGACGCCGGTGACCGAGCCGCCGGCGGTGAGCACGGCGTCGGCCACCACGCCCATGAGGCCCACCCGACCGCCGCCGTAGACCAGGCCGATGCCTCGGTCGGCGAGGGCGGTCCCGAGCGCCCAGGCCGCCTCGGTGTGGACCGGATCGTGGCCGGGCGAGGACCCGCAGTACACCGTGACGTGGCGCAGCTCCATCAGGCGCGCGCCGCCGACGACCCGAGCGCCGAGGCCTTGAGCGCGGCGTAGCCCGGCTTGATCTGCTCGTCGATGATGCGCAGCCGCTTGTCGAAGGGCCAGAAGCTGCTCTTCATGGCGTTGATGGTGAGCCACTGGAAGTCGTCCCAGCCCCAGCCGAACGCGTCGTGGAGCTTCACGAGCTCCTGGGTCATCGACGTCCCGCTCATGAGCCGGTTGTCGGTGTTGACGGTGACCCGGAACCGCAGCCGGCGCAGCAGGCCGATGGGGTGCTCGGCGATGGTGTCGCACACGCCGGTGTGCACGTTGGACGTGGGGCACATCTCGAGCGGCACCCGCCGGTCCCGCACGAAGGCGGCCAGCCGGCCCAGCTGCACGCCACCGTCGGGGTCGACGGTGATGTCGTCGACGATGCGCACGCCGTGGCCGAGGCGCTCGGCACCGCACAGCTGCAGGGCCTCCCAGATCGAGGGCAGCCCGAACGCCTCGCCGGCGTGGATCGTGATGTGCGAGTTGGCCTGGGCGATGGTGCGGAAGGCGTCGAGGTGGCGAGACGGCGGGTTGCCCGATTCCGACCCGGCGATGTCGAAGCCCACCACGCCCTCGTCGCGGTGGCGCAGTGCGACCTCGGCGATCTCCTTGGAGTGGGCGGCGTGGCGCATGGCGGTGACGATGAGCCCCACCTCGATGGGCCGGCCCTCGGCGCCGCGGGCCATGCCGGCGAGCATGGCCTCCACGGCCCGGTCGGGGTCGAGGCCCTGCTCGATGCAGAGCTCGGGGGCCATGCGCACCTCGGCGTAGACCACGCCGTCGTTCGCCAGGTCCTCCACGCACTCGAACGCCACCCGCTCGATCGACTCGTGGGTCTGCATGCACGCCACGGTGTGCTCGAAGGTCTGGAGGTAGAGGTCGAGGTCTCGCCGGTTGGCGCCCTCGGTGAACCACGCCTGCAGCTCGTCGGGGTCGGTGGTGGGCAGGGCGTGGCCGGCCTCGGCCGCCAGCTCGATCACCGTCGTGGGCCGCAGGCCGCCGTCCATGTGGTCGTGGAGCACCACCTTGGGGGCCCGGCGGATGGCGTCCTCGGTGATCTGCTCGCTCATGGGTGGAGGGTACCGGCGCCGGCAAAGCCCCGGAGGGGGAGATCGGGGGTGCGCTGGAGCCAGTTGTCGGCGGGGTAGCGCGCCGCCCCGTCGACCACGTGCACCGCGTAGGCGTGGCGGCTCCGCTCGCTGCGGTTGACGTCGCTCCAGTGCGGGAGCAGGCCGTGGAGCACCACCAGCGTGCCGGCGGGCGCCTCGAGCGGCACCAGCTCGGGACCGCCCGGCTCGGGCAGCGGCGTGAGGTCGAGCTCGTCGAAGCGGGCGCCGGTGTCGGGGTCCTGCACGAAGCGTCGCCGGAGCGGGCCCCGGTGCCCGCCGGGCTGGGCCCACAGGCACCCGTTCTCGATGGTGGCGTCCTGCAGCGCCACCCAGAACCCCACCACCGATCCGGGATCGGTCCAGAGGAACGTGGCGTCCTGGTGGCACGCCACCTCGCCGCCGATGTGGGGGCCCTTGAAGATGTACATCGATTGCACGAGCAGCGGGTCGACGAAGCCGACGGACGCCGCGGCCTCGGCGATGGCCGGCTGGCGGCTGAAGGCGTCGAAGGTGGGGTCGAGGTCGTGGAGGGCGTGGCCGATCTTGTTGATGGACACTGCCTTGGCGTGGCGCAGCGAGCCATCGGCGTCGAACGCCTCGGCCTCGAAGAAGCACGAGATCCGGCTCGCCGAGTCGAGGAAGTACTGGTCGGTGGTGCGGACCTGGTCGTCGGTGGTGAAGATCGACACGGTGGCCGGGTCGAAGGCGTCGACGATGGCTTCCGCCCGCTCGATCAGCTCCTCGCATCGAGCCACCGGGATGGCGTCGGGGAGCACCAGGAACCCGTCGCGCTCGAAGGCGGCGACCTGCTCGGCGGTGAGGCTCACGAGGCGGGCCGGCCGGCACCGGACGCCCAGGCGTCGGCGGCGGCGATGGCGACGTGGGCGGCCCGGTCCACCGCCGCGTCCTTCTCGGCCAGGTCGGGCTTCTCGTCCTCGGTGCGCTGGGCGATGATCCCCACCACGGCGCCGGCGGTGAACCGGTACACCGACCCCATCTTGAACAGGGTGCCGGCCTCCATCTCGAAGTTGAGGACGCCGAGCCCGGCGTACTCGTCGATCATCCCCCGCACGCGCCGCAGCAGGTGGGGGTTGGCCGACGACGCCGAGCGCTCCTGGCCCTCGTAGAACGTGTCGGCCGAGGCCATGATCCCGACGTGGTGGTCGATGCCGAGCCGGTGGGCGGCGTCGGCCAGGGCGACGGTGAGGAACGGGTCGGCCACCGCCGGGTACTGCGGCGGGGCGATGTCGTCCGCCGCGCCCTGGTTGGTGAGGGCGCCGGAACCGATCACCACCGAGCCCACCCGAACGTGGTCCTGGATCGAGCCGCTGGTGCCGACCCGGATGATGGTGCGCATCCCGAGCTGCACCAGCTCGTTGACCACGATGCTCATCGACGGCGCGCCCATGCCGCTGGTGGCGCAGATCACCGGCGCACCGCCCGGCAGGCGGGCGAGGAAGGAGTCGAGCCCCCGGTTGCGCGACAGGTCGGCCTCGTGGGCGAGCAGGTCGTTGGCGATGAGCTCCGAGCGGCCGGGGTCGCCGCTCAGCAGCACGACGTCGGTGTCCTCGGGCAGGTCGGAGCGACCGAAGCCCACGTGGTACAGCCGGTCGCCGGCACCGCCGCTCACGACGCCGACCTCGGCGTGGCTCGGGCGGGCAGGTCGGCCGGGCCGAACGCACCGGGCAGCAGGTCGTCGAGCGTGACCACGCCGGTGTCGGTCTCCACCAGCAGCTCGGGCCCACCCACCTCGTAGAGCACCTGGCGGCACCGCCCGCAGGGGGCGAGGTACTCGCCGTCGCCGCCCACCACCGCGAGGGCCACGAGCCGGCCGCCACCCGACGACACGAGCGCGGAGGCGATCGAGCACTCGGCGCAGAGGGTGAGCCCGTAGGACGCGTTCTCGACGTTGGCCCCCGAGACGACCCGACCGTCATCGACCAGCGCGGCGGCGCCCACGTGCACCCCGGAGTAGGGCGCGTACGCCAGGGCGGCCATGCGGCGGGCCTCGGCGCGCAGCTCGTCCCAGGGAGGCTCGGTGAGCTCGACGTCGGTCACTTGCCGCTCCGGCGCCAGATCTTGCCGTCGGCGGCCGGCATCCGCAGCCGCTGCGAGGCGAACGCCAGCACCACGAGGGTGGTGATGTGCGGGAAGTAGGGGATCATCTCGCGGGGGAGCTCGTCGGTGTTGGCGTACCAGAGCCAGAACCCGGCCGCGAAGGCCAGCAGCACGGCGGTGGACCGCCACCGTCGGGCCACCGCGCTGCGCAGTGCCAGCAGCACGAACACCAGGGCGCCCACCACGAGCAGGGCGTGGGCGGTGGCATCCACCTGCGACTGCATCGAGTCCATGAACCCGAACAGCCCGGCGCCGGCCAGCAGGCCCCCCGGCATCCAGTTGCCGAAGATCATGGCGGCGAGGCCGATGAAGCCGCGTCCGCCGGTCTGGCCGCTCTGGAACCGCTCGGAGAAGAGGTACACCAGGCTCACGCCGCCCAGGCCGGCCAGCGCACCCGACACGGTGACGGCCAGGTACTTCACCCCGTAGACGCCCACGCCGAGGCTGTCGGCGGCGTCGGGGTCCTCGCCCGCGGACCGCAGCCGCAGGCCCACGGGGGTCTTCCAGAGCACGTACCAGGTGATCGGGAACAGCAGCAGGGCGAGCACGACGAGCAGCGACACGTTGGTGGTGAACGCCAAGAGCATCCGGGCCAGGTCGGACAGGAAGAACCGCCCCTGCCCGGCCAGCTCCCGCAAGGGCGAGGTCAGGAATGGGACCAGGTCGACCTTGGCGATGGTGTTGTCGAACTGCGGCGACTCCTTGGTTGCCCCCTCCCACGTGGTGGTGGTGAGGAAGTCGGTGACGCCCACGCCGAGCAGGTTGATGGCCACGCCGGAGATGATGTGGTCGACGCCGAAGCCCACCGTGGCGATGCCGTGGAGCAGGCCGCCCACGGCGCCGCCGAGCACGCCGATGGCCACGCCCTGCCACGAGCCGTAGGTGAGCGCGCCCCAGGCGCCGAACCACGTGCCGAGGACCATCATCCCCTCGAGGCCGATGTTGACCACGCCGGCGCGCTCGGCCCAGAGGCCGCCGAGGCCGGCGAGGGCGATGGGGACGGAGAGCTGCAGCGCCGAGCGGAACGTGCCCTCG
>JAHBSN010000298.1 GCA_019639095.1 Actinomycetota bacterium | reverse complement strand
TACATCACCCTCGCCGCCCTCATCGGCCTGGGCGTGGGGATGATCGTCCGCCACAGCGCCGGCGCCATCACCGGCCTGCTGATGTGGTCCTTCGTGGTGGAGAGCCTCTTCGCCCCGGCCTTCCCCGAGAGCGTCCGCCACCTCCTCCCCTTCAGCGCCGGCTACCGCCTGCTCGACGCCGGCCCCAACTTCGAGGCCCCCGTCCTCATCGCCAACCAGCTGGCCCGCCCCCAGTACGCCCTGATCTTCGCCGGCTACGCCCTGGCCAGCCTGGTGGCCGGCACGGTCCTCCTCTACCGCCGCGACAGCAACTGACGCCGGTTCGGCTTGCGACCCCTCGCTCAGGCTCGACGGGCCCCGCCTCCAGGCGGGGCCCGTCGCCGCGCGTCCGGGGCCGGGCCCAGGCCCCGCCCAAGGTGGCAGCACTTGTCACCGCCTGGCCCGCGCAAGTGCAGCCACCTCAGCCGCGTCCGGCCCTCCTCCCGCCAGGTGGCAGCACTTGTCATCGCATGGCCCACACAGGTGCAGCCACCTCGGCCGATCGTCGGGCGGTTAGCGGCGACCCTTCGCAGCGGCTCGTCGGGCGATGACGTCCTGGTGCAGGCGGTTGAAGGACCGCTTGCTCTCGATCGGCAGGCGACCCAGCCGGCTCGCGGCGAGCAGGTGGGCGTAGAGGTCGGTGCGCGATTCCACGGCGACGACCTCCAGGACCTCCAGGTGCGCCGGGTTGCCGTCGACCGCCCGGTAGACGATGCGGTGCGACGGCGGCCGGCCGACGCCGACGTACAGCTTGGCGCAGTCGCCCAGGTCGCCGGTCTTGGCCATCTCCTGCAGCGGCACGCCCGTCACCTTCCCGGCCTGGAGGTCCTGCACCTTCTGCAGGGCGAGCTGGGCGATGAGCGGGTCGTCGTCGTTGAGGCGGCCGACGTCGGCCTTGGCGGCGGCGAGGAACGTCACCCGCCGGTGAGGAGGCGTCATGCCTCGAGGTCGATGCCGAACTCCTCGGCGACGTCCTCGATGCTGAAGCGCTCGCCGTCGTCTTCAGCCAGGCGCTCTCGAACTCGGGCGGCGATCACCAGGTCCTCGATGATCGGATCGAGCAGCTCCACCAGCTCGTAGGGCACGACCGCCGCCTCCGGAACCCGGCGGTTCCCGAACACGACGATCCCGGCCGCCACGCCCTGCTCGCGGAATCCGGCCGTGATGGCCGTGAGCTCGGCGCGAGCCTCACTCGTGGGAAGGACCTCGGTGGGCAGGGTGCGAGCGGCGGCCATGCCAACGACGCTACCGCCGTCAAGTGGAGCTGTACACCAACTTGTACAAGTTGGACATCTCGGGCATCGACCGAGCTCGTGCCGCCGTGCTGCTCTAGGCAGCACCAGCGCACATGCCTTGCCTGGTCGGTCGGACGCTTACCCGAGGCTCGTGCAGCCGTGCCGCTGTGGGCGGCAACAGCGCACACGGCTTTCCCGAGCGACGGCGGCCGCCCACCGCCGGTTCAAAGGGTGTCGAGGAAGGCGATCAAGGGGGCGTCGAGGTCGAGGGCGTTGCGGTTCAAGAAGACCACGAGGGTCAGGTCTCGCTCGGGGTCGTGGAGGACGCGGGTGGAGGCGCCGGGGAAGTCGCCGTTGAGGGCCCAGCGGTCGAAGGCGGCGCCAGGCGGGCAACCGTCGAACACGCAGTCGCCGTCGGCTCCCACGCCGATCACGCCCAGGCCCACGCCACCCGGCCCGATCTCGGCCAGGGGCGCCAGGTCCACGTCGCCCAGCCGCCGCTGGCGGAACACCACGTCGGACCAGGCGAGCAGGTCCGCCACGGTGGACGTGGCGGCCGACGACGGCCCCATCGCCGACTGCCACACGTCGACCGGGTACTGGCTCGTGAGGATGGGGTCCGCATCGTCGACCACCTCGAACCGGCCGACCGGGGTCGACGTGCCCCCGGCCGGCGCCCCGGGCGGGTAGTCGGTGCCGGCGAGGCCGGCGGGCCCGAACACCCGCCGCTGGAGGAGGTCTCGCAGCGGCGCGTCCCCGGCCGCCTCCAGCACGGCACCGGCCACGATGTAGTTGAGGTTGGCGTAGCGGGTGTCGCCGCCCGGCTCCCCCACCGGCGGGGTGCTGCGGGCGGCAGCGAGCACCTCGTCGAGGCCGACGACCTTGCCGGCGGCCACCAGGTCGAGGAACGCCGAGGGCTCCTCGCCGTCGGCGAACCGGCCGAGCCCGCTCGTGTGGGTGAGGAGCTGCCGCAGGGTGATGCGCTCGCCGCCAGGCCAGTCGATCCAGGTGGAGACGGGGGCGTCGAGGGCGACCAGGCCGTCGGCCTCGAGCACGAGCGCCAGCGCGGCCACGTACGACTTGGTCACGCTCGCCACGTGCAGCGGCGCATCGGAGTCCATGGGCGGACCCAGCTGGCCGCCGGCGGCCGCCTCGGTCCCCACCGCCACCACCACGGGCTCGACCCCGCCGGCCGACACGGCCACGATCGCGCCGGTCGAGCCGGTGTCGGCCACCAGCTCCCGCCCGAACCGCTCGAGCTCGGCGGCGGTGACCGGTGCGCTCGCTTCGGTGGTGGCGGTCGACGAAGCAGTGGTGGTGGGAGAGACGGCGTCGTCGGACCCGTCGCTGCACCCCGCCGCACCGAGGAGCAGCGCGCCGGCCGCCAGCACTGCAGCCCCTCGGCCCCGCCTCATCGGACCATCCCGTGCTCGACGGCGAAGAGGGTGGCACCCGCCCGGCTGCGCACGCCGATCTTGTCGTAGACGTGCTGGACGTGGTGGGCCACGGTCTTGGCGGTGATGCCGAGGTCGGCGGCGATGGCCTTGTCGCCCGCACCCCGAGCCAGCAGCCCGAGCACCTCCACCTCGCGGTCGCTGAGCCCGGCCGGCCAGGAGCGCGGGGGCAGCGCCGCCTGCTCCACCACGGCGAGCACGGCGTCGACCGCGGTCCGGTCCAACTCGCCTCGGTCGACGGCGGCCGCCAGCTCGTCCCGTGCGGCCGCCGCCGCAAACGCCGGGCGGTGGGGGCGATCGGCCACGAGCGCGCACCACACGTCGGCCGCGGCCAGCAGCCGAGCTAGGTCGGCGATGGGCTCGGGCACCCGACCCCGGTGGTACCCGGAGCCGTCGTCGCGCTCGTGGGCCGCGGCGGCGATCTCGGCCACCGCGCCGAGCAGCGGCGACTACGACAGGATCCGCTCGGTCTCCCACGAGTGGAACCGCACCCGGTCCCGCTCGGGCTGGCTGAGCGCCCGGGGCAGGTCCCAGATGCCGGTGGGCACACCCACCCGGCCGATGTCGTGGAGCAGGCCAGCCCGGCGCAGGGCGGTGCGCCGGCCCACGTCGAGGCCCTGCTCGGCGGCGGCGAGCGCGGCCAGGTCGGCGACGTGCTCGGAGTGGCCGGTGAGCCACGTCGACTTGAGGTCGGTGAAGCGGGCGAAGGCGAGCGCGGCGTCGTCGAGCTGGGGATCGCCGATGCGGGCGTGGGGGGCGGGCTCGGCGTCGCACAGCTGCTCCCACACCGAGCGGGCCGGGTCGGTGACGCGGTCGAACCGCTCGGGCGCGGTGGCGAGGAACGTGTCCACCAGCTGGGGGTCGAGCTGGCCGCCGGCCCGGGCACGCAGCTCGGCCTCGGCCCCGCCCCGGCCCTGGCGACCCCGGAACAGCTCGGCGACGTAGCCGACCTCCACGATGCGGGCCACGAGCGAGATGTCGTCGCCGGCGAGGCCGGCCGGCCCGCCGTGGCCATCCCACCGCTCGAACGCATCGCTGGCCACCGCGGCGGCTTCGGCCGTGACCGGCAGCAGGCGCGCGAGGCGCTCGGCGGCGTCGCACTGCGCGGCGTCGTGGCGCGCCCCGGCGAGGGGTCCGTCGCCGAGGATCGCCTCCACCGCGGCGGCCCGATCCGGCGGCGGTGCGTGGGCGGCGAGGCGCTCGGCCACGAGGGGCACGGCCTGGTCGGGCCGGCCGAAGTCGACCTCGGCCATCACCGACCGCAGCGCCACGTCGTCGCCGGCGCCGAAGCGGTGCGCCTCCTCCACCGCGAACCCCGTGCACCCGATGTGGCGGAGGAGCGCGCCCACCACCACGTCGCCCACCAGCCGGTCGTCGCCGACGTCGGCCGCCAGGCCCGCGGCCAGCACGGCCGAACGCATGGTGGTCTCGTGGGCGAAGCCGTCGGCGGCGTCGCACGCCAGCGAGAGGGTGCCCAACACCTCGACCAGGCGGACGTGCCCTTCGGTCACGGGAGGAGTCTGACAGCCGACGGTCAGGGCCGGAAGAGATCGATCAGCCCGGCGGTGTCGAGGTAGGGGCGGTAGCGGACCACGAGGCCGTCGCGCACCACCCAGTGGTGGAGCTCGTCGAGCGACATGCGCTTCTCGGTGTGCCGGTGGGTGACCTCGAGGTGGACCTCGGCCACCACCACGTCGCCGGCCACCAGCAGCCGGCCGACGTCGAACGCGTGCACCTCGAGCTGGCCCACGCCCTCGAAGTAGCGCTGCGCCGCCGGGTGGCCGATGCCGTTGCGCAGCATGGGGACGAGGTCGCCGCCGGGCGCGGTGACGGTCACGCTCCAGTCGACCTCCGGGTGCAGGAGGGCGAACAGGGTGGGCAGGTCGCCCCGCCCGAAGGCGGCGTAGATGGCGCCGATGGTCTCGGCCGGGCTGGTCTGGGTCTGGGTCTGTGCGTCGCTCATGGCGGCAGCGTGCGCCCGAACTCCCGGCGGCCGCATCGGCAAGATCACCTATCCACACGGGCGGCGGTCCCGGTCGAGGCTCGTGTAGCAGTGCTGCTCAGAGCAGCACGAGCGCACAAGCCTCGGCGAGGCAAGCCCGCTCCACCTGGAGGGTCGTGTCGGCACCG
>JAHBSN010000297.1 GCA_019639095.1 Actinomycetota bacterium | reverse complement strand
GGCCGCCCCCGCCGCCAGCAGCATCCGATACATCGCCGGCGCGCCGGCGAACGCAGACGCCCGACGCGACTCGATCGCCTCGAGCACCCGCACCGGGTGGAAGTGGGCCAGGTAGCACAGCGGCACCCCGGCGCAGGCGGCGCCGACCACGATCGCGAACCCGAAGATGTGCGCCACCGGCAGCGCCGCCACCAGCTCGGCCCGGTGCAACGGCGTGGGCAGCAGCGCACCGGTGGACATCCCGCCGATGAGGCCGCGGTGGGTGAGCTGCGCGCCCTTGGGTCGCCCCGTGGTGCCCGACGTGTAGAAGAGCGCGGCGACGGCCCGAGGGTCAGCGTCGAGCGCCGGGCCGTGGCGGGTGCCGTCGTCGACCTCGGAGCCGGCGCGGACCACGAGCGAGGCACCCGAGTCCTCCACCACGTGGGCGATCTCGGCGTCGGCCATGTGGGCGTTCACCGGCGCCGGCAACCGACCGGCGCGCGACACCGCCAGGGTCAGCAGGAACTGCTCGTAGCCGTTGGGTGTGGCCAGCACCACCGCCTCCCCCGGCTCGGAGCGCGCCGCCACCCCGGCAGCCCATCGATCCACCTGTCGAGCCGCTTCGGCGAAGCTCAGCGCCAGCACGACCGAGCCGTCGTCGGCCAGCTCCACGACCATCGGGCGGTCTCCGTGGAGCTCGGCCAGGCGATCGGCCAACACCCCGAGGGTGAGCTGGTGACCGAGGGCGAGCTCGATCCGGTCCACGAGCCACATCGACCACCACCCTACGGCCCCGGTAGGTTGCCCGGCCGAGCCGACGGAGGTCCGAATGCACCGCACGCCCACCACCGCCCCCCGAGCCCACCGGCGCCCGCGCCGGGCCCGCGCCACCGCGCTCGGGCTGGTGATCGCCCTGGCCGCCGCCACCGCGGCCGGCTGCGGGTCCGACAGCGGCGGGGGCTCCGACGACGCCGCCGGCTCGTCCGAGGGCGAGTGCCGCACGGTGGAGGTGGCGCTCGAGGAGAAGACCGCTCCCGATCCGACCGTGCCAGCGAAGGGCATCGAGGGCATCGAGAAGACCGACGACATCGTCGGCTGCGGCGACGAGGTGCAGGCCGACTCGTCGGTCCAGGTGCACTACGTCCTCAAGTCCCAGTCGAGCGGCCAGGTGGTGGACAGCTCCTGGGAGCGCGGCCAGCCCTTCGACGTGACCCTGGGCGTCGGCCAGGTGATCAAGGGGTGGGACGAGGGCATCCCGGGCATGCGCGCCGGTGGCCGCCGCACGCTGGTGCTCGGCCCCGACTACGGCTACGGCGCCGCCGGCTCCCCGCCCGACATCGCGCCCGGCGACACCCTCGTGTTCGTGGTGGACGTGCTGTCGGTCAACTGACCGACCTCACCCCTTCTTGAGGGGCGCCCAGGCCAGCAGCAGCACCTTCTGGCCCACCGAGGGGAAGTTGATGGTGATCTCGGTCTTGTCGCCGCTGCCGCGCAGGTCGAGCACCACCCCCTCGCCCCACTTGCCGTGGACGACGTCGTCGCCCACCCGGAACGAGCCGGCGGGCCCCGCCCCGGCGGACGAGGACGCCGCCTGGCCGGCGGCCACCGCCTGCTCCACCATGCGCTCCCGGTTGGCCGCCCGCCGCTCCGACGAGATGCCGCTACGACGGTTGGGCCGCTCGCCCCACGACGACGCGTAGGACGTGGTGCCCGCCGAATCGGCCCAGGCACCCGATCGCGACGAGCGTCGGTTGCCCTCGATGGCCTCCACCAGGCGCTGAGGGATCTCCTCCAGGAACCGGCTCGGCGGGTTGTACTGCGTGGCGCCGAAGATGGTGCGGCTCCAGGCGTGGCTCAGGTAGAGCCGCTCCCGGGCCCGGGTGATGCCCACGTAGGCGAGGCGGCGCTCCTCCTCGAGCTCGTGGGGCTCGCCCAAGGACCGCAGGTGCGGGAACACCCCGTCCTCCAGGCCGATCAAGAACACCGCCGGGAACTCGAGCCCCTTGGCCGAGTGCAGGGTCATCAGCACGACCTGCGAGTCGTCGTCGGGCACGGCGTCCGCGTCGGCCACCAGGCTCACCTGCTCGAGGAACACGTCGACCGACTCGATCTCCCGAGCCGAGCCGATCAGCTCGGCCAGGTTCTCGAGCCGCCCCTCGGCCTCCACCGAGTGGGCCTCCTGGAGCTCGGCGACGTAGCCGGTGCGGTCCAGCACCGCCTCGAGCAGCGGGGCCGGCCCGCGGTCGACCACCTCGGCCAGCCCGTCCACCAGCTCCAAGAACGACTCGATCCCCTTCACGGCCCGACCCGTGACGCCGGCGTCGTCGGCGCGCCGGAGCGCCTCCATGAACGTGTAGCCGTGGCCGGCGGCCCAGTTGTCGAGCCGGGCCACCGTGGAGTCGCCGATGCCGCGCTTGGGCTGGTTGAGGATCCGCTTGACCGACACCTCGTCGGCCGGGTTGACCACCGCCTTCACGTAGGCGAGCGCGTCCTTGACCTCGCGCCGGTCGTAGAAGCGGGTGCCGCCGATCACCTTGTAGGGCACGCCGCCCCGCAGGAGGTGCTCCTCCATGACCCGGCTCATGGCGTTGGTTCGGTAGAACACGGCGACGTCGCCCCAGCGCAGCTGGCCCGAGTCGTGCAGCTTGGCGATCTCGTGCACCACCCACTGGGCCTCGTCGGCCTCGTCGTCGGCGTGGTAGCGCACGATGGCGTGGCCGTCGCCCTCGTCGGTCCACAGCTCCTTCGGCTTGCGGCCGACGTTGTTGGCGATCACCGCGTTGGCCGCGTCGAGGATGGTCTGGGTGGACCGGTAGTTCTGCTCCAGCACGATCACCGTGGCGTCGGGGAACGCCTCCTCGAACTCGAGGATGTTGCGGATGTCGGCGCCTCGGAACCGATATATCGATTGATCTGAGTCGCCGACGACGCAGATGTTGTGGTGGCCGCCGGCGAGCTGGAGGACGAGCTCGTTCTGCACGCGGTTGGTGTCCTGGTACTCGTCGACCAGGACGTGCTGGAAGCGCCGGCGGTAGTGCTCGAGGACCTCGGGGGTGGTGCGGAACAGCTCGACGACGTTGCGGAGCAGGTCGTCGAAGTCCATGGCCCCGGCCTTCTGGAGCCGGGCCTGGTACTCGACGTAGACGTCGCCCACCTTGCGCTCGAAGATCTGCTCGGCCCGCTCGCGGAACGCCACCGCCCCGACGTCGTCGTTCTTGGCCGCCGAGATGATGGCGTGCACCGAGCGCGGCGGGAACCGCTTGGCGTCGAGGTTGAGGTCCCGCACGACGTAGCCCACCAGGCGCTGGGCGTCGGCCTGGTCGTAGATGGTGAACGACGACGGGAAGCCGAGGTGGTGGCCGTCTCGCCGCAGGATCCGCACGCAGGCCGAGTGGAACGTGGACACCCACATCTTCTGGGCGACCGGCCCCACCAGCGCCGCCACCCGCTCCTTCATCTCGCCGGCCGCCTTGTTGGTGAAGGTGATGGCCAGGATCTCGAACGGCGAGACGCCCTCGTCGATCAGGTGGGCGATGCGGTGGGTGAGCACCCGCGTCTTGCCCGATCCGGCGCCGGCCACCACCAGCAGCGGCCCCTCCGTGTGCAGCACGGCCTCGCCCTGGGCGGGGTTCAGGCCGTCCAGCAGCGGGGAGGGAGCGGGGCGATCGGGCACGTCGGCCACCCTACCCAGGGGGACCGGCAGCGCTTCGGGGGCGGCCTCCGCCGACCGCCCGTCGGGCCCGATGGCCGGAATCGGACCCCTGCGCTGGAAGAATGACCGGATCGAGGCGCCCACCGCATCCCCCGACGCTCCGTGAGCCGGAAGCCCAGCTCCCCGTCGCGCCGCGCGGTCAAGCGCACCGTGATCGTCGTCGGGATGCTGTTCATCCTGCTGTACGTGGTGATCCCGCAGTGGGCCGCCCAGAAGCAGACCGCCGAGCAGCTGCGCAGTGTGAACCCGGTGCTGCTCGTGCTGGCGGTGGGCCTGCAGGTGGCGTCGCTGCTGGCCTACACGGTGCTCACGCGGGTCACCCTGCCGCCCGAGCCCAACCTGCGGATGTGGACCATCTTCCGCATCCAGCTCTCCACCAAGGCGGTCACCAACGTGGTGCCGGGCGGGTCAGCCGCCGGCGGCACGCTCGGGTTCCGGCTCTTCACCGAAGGGGGCGTGCCGCCCACCGCCGCCGGGTTCACCCTGGCCACGGTGGGGCTCGGCTCCGCCGTGGTCCTGAACCTGATCCTGTGGGTGGGCCTGATGGTCTCCATCCCGCTGAACGGGTACCGCCCGGCCTACCTCACCGCCGCGGTCATCGGCATCCTGCTGCTCGGCGCCGCCGCCGCCCTCGTGTACCTGCTCATGGAGGGCCGCCACCAGGCCGAGCGGGCGCTGCGGGCGATCGCCCGCAAGATCCCCTTCGCCGAGGAGGAGACGGCCTCTCGGTTCGTGCACCAGCTCGCCGATCGCCTCCAGGACCTCGCCCGCCAGCCCGAGCTGGTGCGACGAGGGGCCATCTGGGCGGCGGTCAACTGGCTGCTCGACGCCGCGTCGCTGTGGGTGTTCCTCCGGGCCTTCGGCGCCACGGTGAACCCGATCAACCTCGTGGTGGCCTACGGCCTCGCCGGCGTCATCGCCGCGCTGCCGCTCACGCCCGGCGGGCTCGGCGTGGTGGAGACGATCCTCCCCGCCACCCTCGCCGGGTTCGGCGTGCCCGCCGGCGTGGCGCTGGCCGGCGTGCTGGCGTGGCGCTTCGCCCAGTTCTGGCTGCCGATCCCGCTCGGCGGCCTGGCCTACCTGTCGCTGCGCTTCGGGTCCTTCGGCCGCGCCGCGCGCGAGGCGGGCGAGCGCTCCACGTTCGGGCAGGGGGCGGACCGGCGCGTCTGGGACCAG
>JAHBSN010000296.1 GCA_019639095.1 Actinomycetota bacterium | reverse complement strand
CGCACTCCCGTCGAACTTCACGCGCGAAACCGACCGGAACGCGGCTCCCGTACCGCACATTCGCCTTAGGGGGGTGAGCGGGTCAGAGGGCGACGGCGATGGCTTCGGCGGTGCGGTGGGTGTGGGTGAGGGTGAGCAGCCAGCGGGTGACGCCGGCGGCGTCGGCCAGGGCCAGGGCTCGGCCGGTGATCCGCAGCTCCGGGGCGCCCGATGGGGCCCGCACCACCTCGATGTCGTGCCACTCGGCGGCGCCCAGCCCCACACCCAGGGCCTTCAGCACCGCCTCCTTGGCGGCGAAGCGGGCCGCCAGCCGCTCGGCGGGGTCCTTGGCCGCCGAGGCGTAGGCCCGCTCGCCGTCGGTGAACAGCCGGGCTGCCAGCGTGGGAGTGCGCTCGAGGGCGGTGCGCATGCGGTCGACCTCCACCAGATCGACCCCGATCCCGATCACTCCGCTCGCCTCAGACGCCGCGGCGGTTGTTGACGAAGGCGATCGCCATCATCACCAGGGCCACCGCGAACACGAGGGCGATGACGATCACGAGGAGCCCTCGTCGGGGGTGCGCCAGCGGTCGGCCAGCACGTTGACCGGCGTGGTCAGCAGCTCGATCGGCGTCACCGACCCGAGCAGGTCGTCCCGGAAGGTGGGCTCGGTCTCGGTGACGGCGTCCTTCAGCGCGGCGTAGCGACCGCGGTACGCCTCGAGCACGCTGCGCATCCGCCCCACCGGCAGCTCGGGGGCGAACCGGGCGTGCAGCAGCGTGATGCCCGTGCACTGGTTGCCCTTGACCTCGGGGATGAGGACGAGGCTGCGGCCGTCGCTGCGGCCGACGGCCACGGTGACCTCGCGCTCGGTGGCCACCCGGTGCTTGGTGCCGCGCAGCTGCGGGTTGCGCTCGGTGCGCAGTGGGAGGTCCCGGGCGATGCCGCCGCGATCGACCACCACGATGGTGGCCTCGGAGCCCTCCACGTCGCCCTCGATCCGGTACCGGGTGTAGCCCACCACCTCCTCGACGGCGGCGTCGAGCCCGGCCAGGGTCCGCAGGGCCTTGTAGCTGAGGCGGTCGCGCGCCGCGCCGGCATCGAGCGCCTCGGCCACGAGGCCGACGTCGAGCAGGCCCTCGTCGGAGCGGGAGATGCCGACCGTCACCGTCTTGGCCTGGTGCTTGATGGCGTCGACGGGCCGGGTCAGCTCCTCGATGGCGGCGGTGAGCGCGGCGGTGAAGTCCTCGATGACCTGGCTGGGCGTGCCGACCCGTCCGTGCTCCACCTGGTAGGCGTCGAGGGGCGCCACGCCGGTGGCGTAGCGGAACATCGACGCCAGCCGCACCGCCGTGCCCGCCTCGAGGTGGCCGTTGTAGGCGCCCGTGCGCAGGCCGTCGCCGAAGCGGGCCGCGATCGGATCGAACGACGACCGCAGCGACGCGAGGATCGCCTCGGCACCGGGCGCGTCGGGCACCGACACGGCCTCCTCGATGGCGCCCCGCGCCTCGCGCAGCGGGCGGGCCTGGGCGTCGATGGCGAGGGCGGCCTCGTAGCCGAACAGGTGGCCGACCACGGTGGTGAGCACGAAGGCCAGCTGGTGGTGCACGGCGGGCACGGTGATCACCCGCAGGGCGGCGCCGAAGCGATCCTCGTCCTCGGTGGCGATCACGATCGGCGTGGCCTTGTGGGCCCGGTAGATGGCCACCTCCTTGGCCACGTCGTCGGCGTTGGAGCCCGACAGCCCGGCGGCGCACACCAGGATGAGCGGCTCGGAGGACAGGTCGATGTGCTTCTTGTCCTCGATGGCGTCGGAGGCGATGGCCTTGTAGCAGAGCTCGGATAGCTTGATCCGGATCTCCTCGGCCGCCACCCGGTTGGCCCCCGAGCCCACGATGGCCCAGTACCGGCGGGGCGGGCACACCTCCTGGGCGGCCTCGGCGATGACCGGCCGCCGGGCGAGGGTGGCCTCCATGGCCGACGGGAGCTCGCGCAGGCCGGCGAGCAGCTCGCTGCGGCGGGCGAGCCCGTCCTCGGTGCCCGGCACCTCCTGCGCGATGGCGGCGGCGAGCAGGAAGCCGGCGGCGATCTGGGCGTAGAACGCCTTGGTGGAGGCCACGCTCATCTCCACGTCGCGCCCGTCGGAGGTGTAGAGCACGCCGTCGCTCTTGTCGGTGAGGTCGCTGGCGCGCCGATTGACGATGGCCACCACGTGCCCGCCGCGGCCGCGCACCAGGTCGACGGTGCGGTTGGTGTCGGTGGTGGTGCCCGACTGGCTGATGGCCACCACGAGCGTGTCGGTCATGTCGCCCCGCAGCGAGAACCCCGACAGCTCGGTGGCCGGCAGCGCCTCCACCCGCACCGGCGTGGCCGACAGCTCGGCCGCCAGGGCCCGGGCCAGGCTCTGGCCGGCCACCGCGGCGGTGCCCTGGCCGATCACGGTCACGCGGGTGATGGTGCCGTCGGCCAGCGCCGAGCGCACGGCGCCGGGCAGCGTGTCGGTGCCGAGCGTGGCCCGCAGCAGCCCGTCGGGGCCGGCGGCGATCTTCCCGCGCAGCGTCTTGCGGAACGATCCCGGCGCCTCCTCGATCTCCTTCAGGAGGAAGTGCTGGTACGCCCCGCGGTCGATGTCGCGGGTGGTCACCTCCGGCTCGATCAGGTCGGCCTCGGTGATCGGCAGCGGGGTGCCGTCGTAGGCGTAGCGCGCGATGCCCTCGATGGTGCCGGCGCGGCTGGCGTCGAGCTCCACCACCTGGCCGCGGGTCCCGGCGGGGTCGGTGGGGTCGGCCGGCGTCTCGCCGTCCAGGCGGAAGTACCGCGTGGCGTCCTCCACCACGCCGTAGGGCTCGGAGGCCACCACGTAGAGGTCGTCGTCGAGGCCGACGTAGAGGGCCTGCCCGCTGCCGCGCAGGCCCAGCTCGAGGCGCTCGGGAGCAGCCGACGTGCTGGCGGCGATCGCCACCGAGCCGTCGAAGCGCCGTACGGTCTGGCGGAACGCCTCCACCGGCGCGTCCCCCGCCGAGAGGCGCCGCGACACCAGCGTGGGGATCACCTTGGCGTCGCTCGTGATCTCGCTGGCGATGTGGAGCTCGTCGGCCACCTTGAGGTCGGCGAAGTTGTCGACGTCGCCGTTGAGCGCCGCGGTCACGTAGGGCCCGTCGAGCCGATCCAGCCCGCCGCAGTTCATCGGGTGGGCGTTGGGCTGCGAGATGATGCCGATCGATGCCCACCGGGTGTGGCCGAGCACCGTGACCTCGGCCGAATCGGCCTGCAGCGCACGGTGCAGCAGCACGTCGTCGCGGATGGCGGCCCGCAGCACGGCGGTGTTGTCGCCCAGCTCGCCGATCTCCGCCGCCGCCTTGTACACCAGGCTGAGGTGGCCTTCGGGGGTGACGCGCACCGCGCCCGAGGTGAACAGGCCGTCGCCGTCCCGGCTGGCGAGCAGGGCGGCCACGCCGGGCTCGTCGAGCTCGAGCTGGTGGTGGCGCACCAGCAGGGTGAGCCCGGCGGAGTCCCGGCCCCGCACCTCGAGGCGATCGAGCGCCGACAGGGCGGCCTGCACCGACGCCAACGCCTCCACGGCGGCCCGCGACGGGTCGGGACCGGCGAGGTCGGCCACGGCGGCCGCGGTGCGGAGACGATCGCGCTGCACCGCCCACAGCGCGTCCTTCAGGCGGACGACCGCGGCGTTCACGGCCTCGAGGCCCGCCGGATCGGCCGGGGCGTCGTCGAGCCCGGCCTCGCGCTCGGCCAGGACGGTGCCGACCTCGTCGACGAGGGCGTCGACGGCCGGGCGCAGGGTCCGATCGCCCAGCAGGGCCCGCACGCCCGGCGTCCCTCGGAGCAGCCCATCGACGGCCTCCACCCGCTCGGCGGCGGCGCCGATCACCTCGGCCAGCAGCGCGTCGTCGGCGGCGCGCAGCTCGGCGGCGAGCCCGTCGAGGCGGCCCAGGACGTCGGCGGAGTCCGGGACGGGACGGTCGCTGTGGCGACGGAGCACGGCGATGATGCCGCACATGGCGAGGTCCTCCGGGAGCGGGGATGGAACCGGCCGGGACGTCCCGGCCGTGGGGCATGGTACCGGCGGCGGGGCGAGGGGCCGGGATCGGCGGCGGGGTCAGCCCACCACGCGGCGGGCCGCGTCGGCGAGCGCCTCGGCCACCTCGTGGGCCTCGGCGTCGGTGGGCGCCTCCACCATCACCCGCACCAGCGGCTCGGTGCCGCTGGTGCGCAGCAGCACCCGTCCCCGATCGCCGAGGCGGGCCTCGGCGGCGGCGACGTCGGGCGCGAGGTGCTCGAGCACCAGCGGATCGCGACGCGGCGTGCGCACGTTCACCAGCACCTGCGGCAGCCGGGTCATGGCCCCGGCGGCCAGCTCGGCGAGGGGACGGCCGGCCCGGCGGACCACGTCGAGCAGCACCAGGCCCGTGAGCAGGCCGTCGCCGGTGGACGCCAGCTCACGGAAGATCACGTGGCCCGACTGCTCCCCGCCGAGCGAGAACCCGCCGGCGTCGAGGGCCTCCAGCACGTAGCGATCCCCCACCGCCGTGTCGACCACGGCGATGCCTCGCGCCGCCATGGCCGTGCGGAAGCCGAGGTTGCTCATGACCGTGACCACCACGGTGTCGTGGGCGAGCCGCCCGCGCTCGTGGAGGTCGATGGCGCACAGGGCGATGATCTGGTCGCCGTCGACGAGCGCGCCGTCGCCGTCCACCGCCAGCACCCGGTCGGCGTCGCCGTCGAACGCGAGGCCGACGTCGGCCCCGGCCGCCACCACCGCCGCCTGCAGGTCCTCGGGGTGGGTGGACCCGCAGCCGTCGTTGATGTTGGTGCCGTCGGGGGCGTCGTGGACGGCGGTGACCTCGGCGCCGGGCGCGCCCAGCACGTCGGCGGCGAGCCCGCTCACGGCGCCGTTGGCGGTGT
>JAHBSN010000295.1 GCA_019639095.1 Actinomycetota bacterium | reverse complement strand
GCCGACGATCTCGACGCCGTCCTTGATGGACTCGATGCGGCGGATGTCGAGCCGGACCGACGAGTAGAACTTCAGCGCCCGACCGCCCGGCGTGGTCTCGGGGGAGCCGAACATCACGCCGATCTTCTCCCGCAGCTGGTTGATGAAGATGCAGATCGTGTTGGTCTTGTTGAGGTTGGCCGTGAGCTTGCGCAGGGCCTGCGACATGAGCCGAGCCTGGAGGCCGACGTGGCTGTCGCCCATGTCTCCCTCGATCTCGGCCCGGGGCGTGAGGGCGGCCACCGAGTCGATCACGATCACGTCGAGCGCACCGGAGCGCACGAGCATGTCGGTGATCTCGAGGGCCTGCTCCCCCGTGTCGGGCTGGGAGATGAGGAGCTCGTCGATGTCGACCCCGATGGCCCGGGCGTAGACCGGATCCATGGCGTGCTCGGCATCCACGTAGGCGCAGATCCCGCCGTTGCGCTGGGCTTCGGCCACCACGTGCATGGCGAGGGTGGACTTGCCGGAGGACTCCGGGCCGTAGACCTCGACCACCCGGCCCCGGGGCAGGCCGCCGACGCCGAGGGCGAGGTCCAGCGCCAGGGCACCGGTGGGCACCGTCTCGATGCCGAGGGTGGTCTTCTCCCCCATCTTCATGACCGATCCCTTGCCGAACTGCTTCTCGATGCCGGCGAGGGCCATGTCGAGTGCCTTCTCACGCTCCACGGCGTTCTTCCTTTCGTGCGCCACGAGGGCGGGGCTGGTGTGGCTGCGAGGGGCCGCAGCGAACCTTGCGAGGACCATACGGAGGGGGTCTGACAGCCAGATCCGCAGGGCGGGGGCCGGGCTGGTCCCGGCGGGCCCGGAACGACACGCATGGTATTTCGAACGTCTGTTCGTGGCAAGGACCCGCACCCGATTTCTCGGGAACCCCTGCCGCGTCGCTCGCCGACCGCCCCGCAAGCAGGCGTCGGCCGGGACCGGCCCTACCGCAGCGACGTCGACAGGAAGGCCACCCCGAGCACCACCAGCACCGCGCCGTAGCCACGCTCGAGCCGGGCCGAGTCGGTGCGCAGCGCCACGCGGGCGCCGACCCCCGAGAGCGGGATCGAGCCGGCACCGAAGGCGAGCACGATCGACGGATCGAGGTGGCCGAGCGCCAGGTGCACGAGCGTCCCCGGCACGGCCATCACCGACGCCACCGCCAGCGACGTGCCGAACGCCGGCTTGATGCCGAGGCCCAGGACCGCCACGAACAGGGGGGCCAGCAGGAAGCCGCCGCTGTTGGCGAGCAGGCCGGCAGCCAGGCCGGTCACCACCGCCACGGCCACCACGCGCCGATGGTCCGGCTCGGCGTGGGGACCGGCCTCGTCGGTCGACGACGGGTGCAGCAGCATCCGCACCCCGAGCGCGGCGATGACGGCGTCGGTGACGAGCACGAGGTCGTGGCCGCCGATCCACCGGGTGGCCAGCGCGCCCACGACCGTGGCCGGGACCCCGGCCAGGAGCGACCAGCGGAGCACGTCCCGGTCGACGAGGCCCTGACGGCGGTAGCGATCGGCGGCGAGCAGCGTGCCGGGCACGGTGGCCGGCAGCGGCGCGGCCACCGCCACGATCGGCGGCACGCCGAGCGCCACGAGGAAGGGGGTGGCGATGGCCGACCCGCCCTTGCCGAGGAGACCGCCGAGGAAGCCGATGGCGGCGCCGAGCAGGACGATCAGCACGAGGGGGTGGGTGGCGCTCACGCCTCCACCGCACCACGATCGGCCCATTCTGTCCAAGACATGTTCGTGATCGTTGACATAGGCTGTACCTATGGATCTTCGGCAGGCCTCCTACGTCGTCGCCGTCGTGGACGAGGGGAGCTTCACCGCGGCGGCCGCGTCGATCCCAGTGAGCCAGCCGTCGCTCTCCCAGGCCATCGCCGCCCTCGAGCGCGAGCTGGGCACCCCGCTGTTCCACCGCCTCGGCCGGCGCGTGACCCTCACCTCGGCCGGCGAGGCCTTCCTCGAACCGGCGCGCCGGATGCTGCGCAACGCGGCCCTCGCCCGCGCCGCGGTGGTGGACGTGGCCGCCCTCGAGTCGGGGCGCCTGGACCTGGTCTCGCTCCCGACGCTGGTGGTGGAGCCGCTCGTGGACCTCGTCGGCCGGTTCCGCCGCGCCCACCCCGGGGTCACCGTCCGCATCGCCGAGCCCGAGGACGCCGACGCCGTGGCCGAGCTGGTCCGCTCGGGCGCCTGCGAGCTCGGACTCGGCGACGAACCGGTGGCCGGTCCCGGGCTGGCGGTCGACGAGCTCGGGCGCCAGGCCATCCTGGCCGTCCTCCCGCCGGGGACCGAGCTCGACGGCCCCACGCTGTCGGCGAGCCGGCTGAGCGGCTTCCCGCTCATCACCACGCCGCGCGGCACGTCGACCCGCCGCCTCCTCTCGACCGCGCTCGCCCACCGCGGCGCCGGCAGCGACCCGGCGCTCGGCGTGGTCACCGACCACCGGGAGGCGATCGTGCCGCTGGTGCTCGCCGGCGCCGGCGCCGCCCTGCTCCCCGAGCCGCTGGCCCGAGCGGCGGCCGAGCGCGGCGCGGTGGTGGCACCGCTCGCCCGCCCGCTCACCCGTCCCGTGGTACTCGTGCGCCGCGCCGGCGACCGCTCCCCGGCCGCCGAGGCGTTCCGCCGCCTGGCGCTCGCCGGGTGAGGAGCACCTCGCCGCCACGAGGGGCGGATCGTCCGAACCGCCCCGTCCCGAACCCGAGCCGATAGGTTCCCCGCCCATGGTCAGCAGGCGGATCTGCCCTCGACGCCGACGGCTCCCCGCCGCCACCGTCGCCGTCGCCGTCGCCCTCGTGGCCACCGTGGGCGCGCTCGGGCCGGGCGGCCCGGCGGCCTCAGCGCCTCGACAGGCGTCGCCTCCGAGCCTTCCGGTCGCCCAGGAGGGCGGTGGGCCCGGCCTGCTCCCCGTCCCCGACCCGCTCCCGGCCGGCGCGCCCGGCGACCTGATCGCCGAGGCCCCCTTCGACAGCGGACCCTTCGACGTCCGCGTGGAGGCCCACCAGGTCCTCTACCGGAGCACCGATCGCGACGGCCGGCCCACGCCGGTGTCGGGCATCGTGCTGGTGCCGGTGGGCGTGCCCGCCCCCGCCGGCGGGCGCGGCGTGGTCGCGTGGGCCCACGGCACCACCGGCCTGGTCGACGGGTGCGCGCCCTCGCTCGACAACCAGCAGGGGGCCCGCCTGAACAGCCCCGACAGCTACGACCGCATCGACGCGATCCTCGCCGCCGGCCACGTGGTCGCCGCGTCCGACTACCCCGGGCTCGGCACGCCGGGGGTGCACCCCTACCTCGACGGCGTGGGCGAGGGGCGGGCGGTCCTCGACTCCATCCGCGTGGCCCGGCGCTTCGGCGGCACGTCCATCGCCGTGGTGGAGGGGTTCTCCCAGGGCAGCCAGGCCGCCATCTTCGCCGGACAGGAGTGGTCGTCCTACGCCCCCGACATCGACCTGCGCGCCGTGGTGGCGATCGGCACGCCAGCCCGCTACGGCCAGGCGTTCGCCGCGCTCGACCTGCCGGTGGTGCGGTCCTACATCGGCAAGGTGCTGGCGGGGATCGTGGCCGGACATCCGGAGCTCGATCGCAGCCAGATCCTGACCCCGAGCGGCGAGCGGGCCTACGACCGCTTCGCCGCGCTCGACCGGCCCGACGGCTCGTGCGAGTCCCCGGACTTCGACCCGGCCACCGACATCCGCACCGACCCCATGACCGTGCCGGCGTGGCGAGCGGCGTTCGAGGCGAACGATCCGGGTCGGGCGCTCGTGCCGGTGCCGGTGCTGATGGTGCAGAGCGAGGCCGACGAGCAGGCGCTCGCGTTCCTCGCCGACGGCGTGTGCCGGGATCTAGTGGCCAACGGCGCCGACGTCCGGATGTGGCGCTACGACGACGAGAGCCACGTCGACAGCGTGCGGGTGTCGGCCGACGACCGCATGACGTGGATCCTCGATCGCCTCGACGGCGCGCCCCTCACCGACGCCGTCGCCTTCACCGGCGAGCCCCCGAGGGTGCTCGCCGAGTGTCCCGGCGAGGACGCGTCCGAGCCCACGCCGCCCGCCACCGAGCCCGACGGGTCGGGCGGGAGCGGCACGACGACACCGCCGCCGGCCCGGGCGATCAGCGGACGAGCGGCCTTCACCGGCTGAGGAGGCGGGGCGGGCACCGAACGGCCGGCCCTCGTCGCTCAGCCCAGGGCGAGGATCCGGGCCCGCAGGGCGCTGAGCGCCGTGATCACCGAGAACTGGCGGATCTGCAGGCGGTTGCCCGGCAGCTTCACGTCGAATGCCTCGGGCCCGGCGTCGCCGCCGAGTGGCCCGAGGTCGAGCCCGACCCACACGGTCCCCACGTCCTGGCCCTCCTGGGGGTCGGGGCCGGCCACGCCGGTGACCGCCACGCCGACGTCGGTGCCCAGCACCCGCCGGGCGCCGGCCGCCATGGCCGTCGCCGCGGCCGCCGACACCACCGGGCCGTCGGGCACGCCGAGCACGCTGCGCTTCACGTCGGACGCGTAGGCCACGATCGAGCCGCGGAACACGTCGGACGCGCCCGGCACGTCGCAGATGCGCGACCCGATCATGCCGCCGGTGAGGGACTCGGCCACGCCCAAGGTCAGGCCACGGTCGCGCAGCAGCGCCAGCACGGCGTGCTCCATGGTCTCGTCGTCGACACCGAACACGATGTCGCCGAGCACGGCGCGCACCTCGGCCTCCTCCTCGGCGAGCAGGGCCTCGGCCTCGGCGGTGGTGGCGCCCTTGGCGGTGAGGCGGACCTTGATGCCCTCGATCCCGCTGGCGAGGTAGGCCAGCGTGGGGTTGCCGGTGCCGTCGAGCACGGCGACGCGGCCGGCGAGGCGCTCGGCCAGGCCCGACTCGCTCTCCCCCCAGGTC
>JAHBSN010000294.1 GCA_019639095.1 Actinomycetota bacterium | reverse complement strand
GGCGACACGTCCTTCGCGGTCATCGTCCACAGCGTCTCGGGGGCGGCGCCGCGGTCGAGGGCGAGGATCTCGAAGTTGTGCCGGCTGCCGGAGTAGAGGAGCGGGTAGCCGTCGGGGTCCCGGGTGACCGAGCCCTTGATGATGTCCTGCATGTCGTGGGGCTCGAGCAGGTTCTCGCCGGTGGCCGCGTCCCAGAAGTGGATGTTCTTGTCGTAGGTGCCCACGGCCACCCAGGTCTGCTTGCCCTGGGTCCACACCGACGGCTGGCCGGTCCACCCACTGCCGCACCACGTCTTGTTCTGCCCGCCCACCGGCGAGTTGCCGCACATGCCGCCGCTCTCGGGATAGGACCACAGGATCTGGGGCGCCTTCGGCACCGGGCCGAGGCCGTAGTACGAGCGGGTGGGGTTGCCGCGGAAGGTGATCTGGCCCACCACCTTCGAGCTCCACGGCAGGCCGGAGCTCTTCGGGTCGACCCAGCCGTCGTAGTCCGACGCCACCGCCTTGCCCTCGGCGGCGGCGGCCTCCACCTTCGAGGCCGGCACGGTGGTGCTGGTGGCCTTGGGGCCGCTGGCGGTGTCCTCGCCGCCGTCCCCACCGCCGCGGGTGCAGAACGACACGAGCAGCACGATCACCACGAAGAGCCCGCCACCCACGATCATGCGGTTCCGGCGGATCTCCGCCTCACGTGCACCGACCTTGCGGGGCCGGCCGCGATTCGCCTCCACCAAGGCCTGGACTGCGCTCTGCGGCCGACCCATCGGTGCAGCGCTCGCCGGCACCGGACGCCGGGCACCACCCGAGCTCGGCACCGGCCGCGACGACACGACCCGGTTGCCAGCCGCGCTGGTGGAGGGGCGGGTCCACGGCATCCCGTCGTCGAATGGAGCGGAGGGAGGCCCAGACGGACGCGAGCCGGCCGCTCGACCTGGTGACGAGGAGTCTGACGGCGGTCGATCCGTCGGCCGCGGGGGTCGACGAGGACCAGCGGCGCGTGGGCGCTCGGCAGGGCCGTCGGTGGGCCGCGGCGGGCGCCGGGGGCCGCGACGGGGTTCGTCGGGGGTGGTCATGAACGAGGCGTCCTCTCGGGCGACGACCGGCCGGGGCACCGGCGGACACCGACCCAGCTGGTCCTCCCAGCGTACGGACCGCGCCCCCCGGGGTCCGGCCACCCCCCGTCCGGGCGGTGACGGCCCGGGCCGTCGTGGGCCGGGCGAGGCCGGTAGCTTCGGCGCCCATGACGGGCCTGACGAACCGCCAGATCGTGCTGCGCCGCCGGCCGGAGGGACTGCTGCGGGACGGCGACACCGAGCTGGTGGAGGCATCGGCACCCGAGCTGGCCGAGGGCGAGGCCCTGGTGCGCAACACCTACGTCGGGATCGACGCCGCGGTGCGCACCTGGCTCGACGACCAGCGCGGCTACCTCCCCCCGGTGCAGCTCGGTGAGGTGGTCCGAGCCGCCGGGGTGGGCGAGGTGGTGGCCACCCGCTGCGATGCCTACGCCGTGGGCGACGTGGTCACCACGCTGTCGGGCTTCCAGGAGTACGTGGTGGTTCGGGACGACCTGTTCACCACGGTGATCCCCGACGTCGACGACCAGCTCGCCATGCTGTCGGTCTACGGCTCCACCGGCGCCACCGCGTACTTCGGCATGACCGACATCGGGAAGCCGCAGCCGGGCGAGACCGTGGTGGTGTCGGCGGCGGCGGGGGCCACGGGATCGCTCGCCGGACAGATCGCCAAGATCGCGGGTGCTCGGGTGGTGGGCATCGCCGGCGGACCCGAGAAGTGCCGGGTGGTGGTGGAGGAGTTCGGCTTCGACGCCTGCATCGACCATCGGGGCCCCGACCTCGCCGCCGCCCTGCGCGAGCACTGCCCGGACCGCGTCGACGTGTACTTCGACAACGTGGGCGGCCCGATCCTCGACGCCGTGCTCGGCCGGTTGGCCCAGGGCGGACGGGTCGCCCTGTGCGGGGTGATCTCGAGCTACCTCACCGGCGAGCACCCCGGGCCGGCCAACTACGTCAACCTGCTGGCCCGGTGCGGCACCATGTCGGGCTTCAACACGCTCCACAACTGGGACCGCTTCCCCGAGGCGTTCGAGGCCCTGCGCCGCTGGGAGGGCGAGGGGCGCCTGGTGCACCGCGAGCAGGTCCACCCCGGACTCGAGCACGCCGTGGAGGCGCTCAACGGCCTCTTCACCGGCGCCAACGTCGGCAAGACCGTCGTCCAGGTGTCCGAGCCGACCCCGCAACTGCAAGGCAGATGAGCCGATAACCTCGCTCCTGCCGGTTCCTGGCCGGCCAGATGCGGAGGTTGGACGAGGATGAAGACGGCACGCTCGATGGTGGCGCTGGTGCTGCTGGCGCTGGTGGCGCTCGTGGCCACCGGCTGCGGGAGCGATGCGGGCAGCGGCGACGGCGGCGCCGAGGCCGGCGCGACCACCACCGCGGCGGCGGCCGGCGGCCGGGGCGAGGCCCTCGAGGGCGAGATCACCGTCTCGGCCGCCGCCTCGCTCACCGAGGCGTACACCCAGATCGGCGCCGACTTCGAGACCGCCCACCCCGGCACCACCGTCACGTTCACGTTCGACTCGTCGGGCACGCTCTCCCAGCAGATCCTCGACGGCGCCCCGGTGGACGCCTTCGCCTCGGCCGACGAGGCCAACATGGCCAAGCTGACCGACCAGGACCTGGTCGACGGCGAGCCGCAGGTGTTCGCCCGCAACCAGCTCGTGATCGTCACCAAGCCCGGGAACCCGGCCGGCATCGAGGGCCTCGCCGACCTGCCGGGGGCCGGCGTGGTGGCGCTGTGCGCGGCGAGCGCCCCGTGCGGGAGGTTCGCGGCCCAGGTGCTCGAGGGTGCCGGCGTGGCGCTCGACGAGTCCAGCGTCACCCGCGGCCAGAACGCCAAGGCCACGCTCACCGCGGTGGCCGAGGGCGACGCCGCCGCCGGGATCGTCTACGTGACCGACGCCCGGGCCGCGGGCGACGCGGTGGCGGCCGTGGCCATCCCCGAGGAGCGCAATGCGGTCGCCACCTACCCCATCGGCGTGCTGGCCGGATCCGGGCACCTCGACGTGGCGCGCGCCTTCGCCGAGTACGTGCTGGGCGACGAGGCCCAGGCGGTCCTGAAGGAGCACGGGTTCCTCCCGCCGAGCTGACCCGACGCCGCGCCGGCCGGCCGCCCTGGCCGGTGGCCGCGGTGGCCGCGATGGGCCTGGCGCTGTTCGTGCTGCCCCTCGCCGGCATCGTGCAGCGCGCCGACTGGGCCCACCTGGTGGACCACCTCCGCACGCCCGAGGCCCTCGAGGCCATCCGGCTCACGCTCGTCGCCTCCCTCTCGGCCACCGCCCTGAGCCTCGTCCTCGGCATCCCGCTGGCGTGGGTGCTGGCCCGATCCCGGTTCCGCGGGCTGGCGCTGGTTCGCGGGCTGGTGCTGCTGCCGATGGTGCTGCCACCGGTGGTGGGGGGCGTCGCCCTGCTGTCGGCCTTCAGCCTGCGCAGCCCGCTCGGCGGGTGGCTCCACGACACCTTCGGGGTGCAGCTCACCTTCAACCCGGCCGGCGTCGTGCTGGCCGAGACGTTCGTGGCCATGCCGTTCCTGGTGATCACCGTGGAGGCCGCCCTGCGCAACCTCGACCCCCGCTACGAGGAGGTGGCCGCCGGGCTCGGCGCCTCGCGGTTCACCGTGTTCCGGCGGGTCACGCTCCCGCTGGTGGGCCCGTCGGTGCTGGCCGGCGCCGTGCTGGCGTGGGCCCGCGCCATGGGCGAGTTCGGCGCCACCATCACCTTCGCCGGCAACATCGCCGGGCGCACGAGGACCCTCCCGCTGGCGGTGTACCTGCAGCTCGAGACCGACCAGGACGCCGCCATCGCCCTGAGCCTGGTGCTCCTCGGCATCTCGCTCGCGGTGCTCGTGGCGCTCCGCGGCCGCTGGCTGGAGCGCTCGTGATCCGCACCGACCCGGCGCTCGACGCCCACGTGCAGGTGCGCCTCGGCGCGCTTGACCTCGACGTCGAGCTCGCCGTGGCGCCCGGCGCGGTGACCGCCGTGCTCGGCCCCAACGGCGCCGGCAAGTCCACGCTGCTGCGCGCCGTGGCCGGTCTGCAGCCGCTGGCCGGGGGCCACGTGCGGGTGGGCGAGCGGGTGCTCGACGACCCGTCGGCGGGCGTGTCGGTGGCGCCGGAGGCCCGGCGGGTGGCGGTGGTCCACCAGGACTTCGTCCTGTTCCCCCACCTGCGCGTGCTCGACAACGTGGCGTTCGGGCCGCGCTCGGCCGGGGTGGGTCGCGCCGACGCGCACCGGCTGGCCCTCGGGTGGCTCGAGCGGATGGGCCTGGCGTCGTACGCGTCGAGCCGGCCGGCGGTGCTCTCGGGCGGGCAGGCCCAGCGGGTGGCCCTGGCCCGGGCGCTGGCGGCGGAGCCCGACGTGCTCCTGCTCGACGAGCCGCTCTCCGCGCTCGACGTGACCACGCGCGCCACCACCAGGCGGGACCTGCGCCGCTACCTCGACGACTTCGCCGGCGCCACCGTGCTCGTGACCCACGACCCGCTCGACGCGCTGCTCCTGGCCCAGCAGGTGGTGGTCCTCGAGGGCGGGCGGGCCACCCAGGCCGGCTCGGTGGCCGAGCTCGCCAGCCACCCGCGCACGCCCTACGTGGCCGACCTCATCGGCACCAACCTGCTGCGGGGCGTGGCCGACGGCTCGCTGGTGCGCTGCGGCGACGCGGTGGTGGCGGTGGGCGAGCCGGCGTCGGGCCCGGTGCTGCTCACCATCTCGCCGCGGGCGGTCACCGTGCACACCCGTCCGCCCGAGGGCAGCGCCCGCAACGTGTGGCCGGGCACCGTCGACGCCGTCGACCTGTTGGGCGAGCGCGTCCGCGTGCACGTCACCGGCACCGTGTCGTTGGTGGCCGAGATCACCCCCGCCGCCCTGGT
>JAHBSN010000293.1 GCA_019639095.1 Actinomycetota bacterium | reverse complement strand
TGCGCCATGGTGGCCTCGGGCACCAGGAACGCTCGGGCGATCTCGTCGGTCTGGAGGCCGCCGAGCAGCCGGAGGGTGAGCGCCACCTGCGCCGCCGGCGCCAGGGCCGGGTGGCAGCAGGTGAAGATCAGGCGGAGCCGGTCGTCGCCCACGGGCCCGGTGGGCTCGGGGGGCTCGTCGTCGTGGTCGAGCATGCGGGTGGCCTCGGTCTGGCGGGTGTGGCGGGAGCCCTCGCGGCGCAGGCGGTCGATCGCCTTGTTGCGCGCCGTGGTGGTGATCCACGCCCCGGGGTTGGGCGGCAGGCCCGTGGCCGGCCACCGTTCGGCCGCCGTCACGAACGCCTCCTGGACCGCTTCCTCGGCGACGTCGATGTCGCCGAAGGAGCGGACCAGGGTGGCGACCGCTCGTCCGGACTCCTGCCGGAAGATGCGGCCGACCTCGGCGGCGTCGACCCCGGTCACCGGACTCAGGCCGTGGGGGGCTCGTCCTGGAACGGGCGCACCTCGACCGGGCCCCGGCAGGCCTTCGAGCCCTTGGCGGCCAAGGCCAGGGCGGTGTCGAGGTCGGGCAGTTCCAGGATCCAGAAGCCGCCGAGGTGCTCCTTGGTCTCGGCGAAGGGGCCGTCGGTGGTGACCACCTCCACGCCGGTACCGTCGACCACCGTGGCGGTGTCGGCCGGGTGCAGGCCGCCGGCGAACACCCACACGCCCGACTCCTGGAGCTCGGCGTTGAAGGCGTCGACGTCGGCGAACATCTGCTGCATCACCTCGGGGGTGGGGGCCTCCTCGCCCTCGACGGAGTGCACGGAAAGCAGGTACTGGGGCATCGGTTGCTCCTCGGTTCGGGGTGGCTCGGTGCCACCCTCTGATCACCACGACGAACGGGGTGCCCGCCGATCGACAGGTCGGCGGAGAATTTCCCTCCGGACCGCCCGATGCCGTCCCCGAACGACGGCTGCGCACCCTACCGACCGGGATCGGCCCGCAAGGTCCGTGCGCTCGAGCCGCTCCAGGCGGCACGGCTACACGAGCCTCTGGAAGGCCGGGCCCGTACCACCCAAGGCGTGTGTGCTCGTGCCGCTCCAGGCGGCACGGCTACACGAGCCTCGGGAGGGGCGGGCCTGGTCGTGGCAGCATCGGGCCCATGGTGCAGACGTTCCGCGGGTGGTCTCCCGCCGCCCTCGACTTCTACGAGCGGCTCGAGGTGGAGAACACCCGGCCGTTCTGGCTGGCCAACAAGGCCACCTTCGACCAGGAGGTGCGGGCCCCGTTCGACGCCCTGAGCGACCTCGTGGCCGACGAGTTCGGCCCGCTCCACGTGTTCCGGCCCAACCGCGACGTGCGCTTCAGCAAGGACAAGTCGCCGTACAAGACCCGCTGCTACGGCGTGGCCGAGGGCGAACGGGGCGAGGGCTACTACGTGGGGATCTCGGCGCAGGGCCTGTCGGTGGGGTCCGGCGCCTGGATGATGGCGAAGGACCAGCTGGCCCGCTACCGCGCTGCGGTCGACGACGACGAGGCCGGGCCCGAGCTCGAACGCCTGGTGGCCGACGTGAAGCGCCAGCGCCTCCACATCGAGGCCCAACCGCTCAAGACCGCCCCTCGCGGCTACCCGCGCGACCACCCCCGCATCGAGCTGCTCCGCGCCAAGAGCCTGGCCGGCGTGCGCGACTTCGAGCCCGCGGCGTGGCTGGGCACGCCCAAGGCGCTCGACCGCATCGTCGGCACCTGGCGGGCCTTCGCCGAGGTGAACGGGTGGCTGGCCGAGCACGTCGGCCCCTCCACCGAGCCGCCGTCGGACCGGTGGTGAGGTGACCCACGACGTCGTGGTGGTGGGCCTGGGCCTGGTGGGCGCCGGGGCGCTGCGCCACCTCGCCGCCGAGGGCCTCGACGTGGTGGGCGTGGGCCCGCCCGAGCCCGACGCCGGCACGTGGGCCACCCATCCCGGACCCTTCGCCAGCCACTACGACTCGGGTCGCATCACCCGCCTGCTCGACGCCCGCTTCGAGTGGGCCGAGCTGGCCGCCCGGTCCATCGCCGAGTACCCCACCATCGCCGAGCACGGCGGCATCGGCTTCCACACGCCGGCGGGCACCGTGTTCGCGTCGGCGGACCCCGACCACATCGCCCGGCTCGACGCCGTGGGCCACCGGGTGGGCGCGCGCCACGAGGTGCTCGGCTCGGTGGCCGACGAGCTGCCCGCCACCGACGACGGCCGGGTGCTGGTGGCCGACGGTCGCCTCGCCCTGCCCACCGGCTCCACCGTGGTGGCCGAACCGGGCCCCGCCGGGTTCGTCGACCCGCGGCGCATGCTGGCCGCCCAGCTGGCCGCCGCCCGGCGCCACGGCGCCGGCGTGGTGGAGGCGGCCGCCACCGCCATCGAACCCGACCCGGAGGGGTGGCGCGTGACCACCGCGTACGGCCACGACCTGCGCGCCCCCCGGGTGGTGGTGGCCACGGGCGCCCACACCGACGAGCTCGACCTGCCGGGAGGCCGCTTCGCCGGCCGGGTGCGGCCCGAGACCGTGGTGATCGCCACGCTCGGCGCCGACGAGGCGGCGCGCCTGGCCGGCATCCCCTCGGTGCTCGCCCACCTGCCCGGGTCCTCGTTCGCCGACCTCTACCAGGTGCCGCCCACCGCCTACCCCGACGGCAGCATGGGCCTGAAGCTCGGCGCCACCCTCCGCGAGTGGGAGCCCCTCGCCACGGGCGTGGCGCGCCGGGCGTGGATGGCCGGAACGGGGCACGAGCGGTGGCTCCCCGAGCTGCGCGGCCTGGTGGAGGACCTCGTGCCCGGCGTGCGGGCCGAGACCTGGACCACCAAGCCGTGCCTGATCACCGACACCGCGTCGGGACTGCCCACGGTGGACCACGCCGCCGACGGCCTCGTGGTGGCCGCCGGCGGCAACGGCTACGCGGCCAAGAGCGCCGACGCCATCGGCGCCCTGGCCGCCGTCCTCGTGGTGGAGGGTCGGTGGACCGACCCGGTGCTCGACGCCGAGCCGTTCGCCCTGCCCTGAGCGGACCGGAGCGAACCCGACGCGTCAGCCCACGTTGGGACCGAGCAGGCGGAAGTTGGTGCCGGTGGCATCGGTGAGCGCGGCGAGGCGGCCGTAGGGCGTGTCCTCGGCAGGCTGGGTGACGGCGCCGCCGAGCTCGACGGCGCGCGCCACGGTGGCATCGGCATCCTCGGTGCCGAAGTACACCGCCCAGTGCGCCGGGATGCCCTCGGGCAGGTGGGCGGTGCTGTCCATGACCCCGGCCACCTGCTCCTCGCCGTCCTTCACGGTGGTGTAGCGGAACTCCGAGGTGTCGCCCATGGTCTCGGTGTCCCAGCCGAAGACCGTGCGGTAGAAGGCGAGCGACGCGTCGTAGTCCCGCGTGTGCAGCTCGAACCACGCCGGCGTGCCGGGCTCGCCGAGGACGCCGGTGCCGGCGAAGGAGCCCGGCTGCCAGATGCCGATGGCGGCGCCGCCGGGGTCGGCGAGGAAGCCCATGCGCCCCAGGTCCATGATGTCCATGGGCGGCACGATGGGCATGGCGCCGTTGGCCTCGGCGGTGGCCATCGTGGCGTCGGCATCGGCCACTGCCAGGTAGGTGCACCACACGTTCGAGGGGCCGTTGCTCCCGTCGCTCGCCATGCAGCCGGCCACGGCCACGCCGTCCTTGGAGAGGTTGATGTAGCCGCCGTACTCGGGGCCGCCCGACTCGCCCACCCAGCCGAACAGGTCGCCGTAGAAGGCGACGGTCCGATCCGGGTCCGAGGACATGAGGTCGATGTAGCAGGGGGCGCCCAACGGGGCGTGGTCACGAAGCGGCATGGCGGGCTCCTCGGCGAGGTGGGATGGTGGATCGGTGGACGAGGCTCCGAGCGTAGGTTCGGCGATCGGCGCTCGCGCCCGGATGCGAACCTCGCCGCGGTGGGACCCGCCGTGACGGGGCCCGGCGAGCCCGACGTCGCCCTCGTGCGGGCGCTGCTCGCCGAGCAGCACCCCGACCTGGCCGGCCTCGAGGTCTCCCTGCTCGGCACCGGCTGGGACAACGCGGTGTTCCGGGTCGGCCCGGAGCTCACCGTCCGGCTGCCCCGCCGACCGGAGGGCGTGCCCCTGATCGCCAACGAGCAGCGCTGGCTCCCCGGCCTCGCCCCCGAGCTGCCCCTCCCGGTGCCGGCTCCCGTGCGAACCGGCCGGCCGGGCTGCGGGTACCCCTGGCCCTGGTCGGTGTGCCCGTGGCTGCCCGGCCACCCGGCCAGCACCCACCCACCGGCCGACCACGCCGCCACCGCGCACGCCCTCGGTGCCTTCCTCATGGCCCTCCACCGACCGGCGCCGGCCGAGGCCCCGCCCAACCCCTACCGGGGCGTGCCGCTGGCCGCCCGCGCCACCCGCTTCCACGACGCCCTGGCCGACCTCGCCGGCCGACCCGAGCGGCTCTCCCCGACGCGCCGGGCCTGGGCGGTGGCGCGCTGGGACGCGCTGGCGGGCGCACCGCCGTGGCCGCACGCGCCCGCCTGGCTCCACGGCGACCTGCACCCGCACAACCTCCTGGTGCACGGTGGCCGGCTCAGCGCCGTGGTCGACTTCGGCGACCTCACCGCCGGGGACCCGGCCACCGACCTCGCCGTGGCCTGGATGCTGCTGGCGCCCGAGGGGCGCCGGATCCTGCGCGACGCCACCGGCCACGACGACGCCACGTGGACCCGCGCCGAGGCCTGGGCGGTGGCGCTCGCGGTGGCGTACCTCGACGGCTCGCCCGACGGCTCGCCCATGCTCGCCGTGGCCGACCGAACCTTGGCGGAGCTCGGCGCGCCCGACCGCTGAGGATCGGCCCCAGATCCCCCGAATGAGCGACCTCGCACGGGGGTACGGTGCGCATCAGCGATCCGGCCGAGCAGCGGGCCAGACCGGACCTTCCCCCACGAACCATCCCGGCCGACCCCGG
>JAHBSN010000292.1 GCA_019639095.1 Actinomycetota bacterium | reverse complement strand
GCACCTCGTGGACAGCGACGAGTGGATCCGAGCCCGGACCGGCATGACCGTCGAAGAGCTGTGGCGGCGTGGCGGGGAAGCCGCGTACCGACCCCACGAGCAGGCCGTGGTGAGCGAGACCCTGGCCGGCCCCGGTCCCGAGGTGCTCACGGTGCCCGCCGGTGCGGTGGAGGATCCGATCGCCCTCGCCGAGCTGCGCCGGCCCGGCGTGCTCCGGGTGTGGTTGCGCGCCGAGGTCGACACCCTGGTGCGGCGGGTGGCCGCCAGCTCGCACCGTCCCCTCCTCGACGACGACCCCCGCTCGGTGCTCGAGGCCCAGTCGGCGACCCGCTCGGGCACCTTCGAGGAGCTGGCCGACCTCGTGATCGACGTCGACGCCACGTCGGCGGAGGCGGCGGCTCGGCTCGTGGTGGACCGCATCCCCGACGCCGACCGGCGCTGATGGCGACCGCCGCCGCTCAGCGCGAAGCGCCCGGATCCTCCTCGGGACGATCGAGCGGATCGGGCTCCTCGAGCACCTCGACCGGATCGGCGGCCTCCACCTCGTCGATCGGCTCGGTTCCGATGCCCTGGTCCACGTGCATGGCGGCGTCCTCGGCATCGAGCGGCGCCTCCAGCTCCTGGACCACGTCGTCGGTCACATCGGTCCCCATGGGGCGACCATCATCCGAGGGAGGACCGGCGCCCTCCTCCGGTTCCTCGCGCGCGGCGCGGGCGGCCACGCTCTCGACCGCGTGCGGCTCGGCGCCGGCGGCGCCGTAGGCCTGCGCGCCCAGGAGCTTGTCGGGCGGGAAGCCGCCATCGAACTTGTCGTCGTCGAGCTGCTCGGCTCGGTCCTGCTCTTCGGCCATGGAGCGCTCCTACCCCGCAGGCGGACCACCCAGTCGGGGGGACGGGGTCGCTGCCCGGTCTGACCGGCCTCCCCTGGGGTAGTGGACGCGACCACCCGAGCAGGAGGACGCCCACGATGGAGCAACGAACCGACGCGACCGCGTTCCTGGAACGCCAGCACGAGGAGATCCGCCGACTGTTCAACCAGGTGCAGCAGGCGGGCGCCGAGGACAAGGCCGAAGCGTTCCAGTGCCTCGTACGGCTCTTGGCCGTGCACGAGACCGCCGAGGAGGAGGTGCTGCACCCGGCCGCTCGCCGCGCCGGTGGCGGCGAGGCCGTGGCCGAGGCGCGGCTCGCCGAGGAGTCCGCCGCCAAGCAGCAGCTCGCCGACCTGGAGGAGATGGGACCGACGGCGCCCGAGTTCGACGAGGCGCTCGCCGCCTTCCGGGCCGAGGTGGACCGCCACGCCGCGAACGAGGAGGCCGAGGAGTTCCCGCTCGTGCGGGCGTCCACCGACGCCGACACCAGGGCCGCCATGGCGGAGCAGCTCGAGGCGGCTGAGGCGATCGCGCCCACCCACCCGCACCCGCACGGGCCCGAGGGCGCGCTTGGCAACCTCGTGGTGGGGCCCTTCGTCGCCATCGCCGACCGCGTCCACGACGCCATGAGGGGCAACTGATGGCCACCAGCTCGAAGCACTCGCAGCAACCGCCGTCCACGGCGAAGAAGACCGCACCGGCCAAGAAGGCGGCTCAGGCCAGCCCGGCGAAGAAGTCGTCTCGCAACACCGCGCCGCGCAGCTCGCCGACCGCGGTGGGAGCCGGCACCGTCGAGGCGGTCACCGCGCCGCGATGGGCCCAGCAGGGCGACGCCATCACCACGGCCTTCGGCGTGCCGATCGAGGACACCGACAACTCGCTGCGGGCGGGGTCGCGTGGGCCGACCCTCATGGAGGACTTCGCGCTCCGAGAGAAGATCATGCACTTCGACCACGAGCGCATCCCCGAGCGGGTGGTGCACGCACGTGGTGCCGGCGCCCACGGCACGTTCCGGGTGACCGATCCGCTCGACGACCTCACGTGCGCCCGGTTCCTCACCGACGTGGGCCGCTCCACCCCGGTGTTCGTACGGTTCTCCACGGTGGCCGGTTCTCGGGGTTCGGCCGACACCGCTCGTGACGTGCGGGGCTTCGCGACGAAGTTCTACGCCGACGAGGGCAACGTCGACCTCGTGGGCAACAACATCCCGATCTTCTTCATCCAGGACGGGATCAAGTTCCCCGACCTGATCCACGCGGCCAAGCCCGAGCCCGACCGGGAGATTCCCCAGGCCCAGACGGCCCACGACACGTTCTGGGACTTCGCGTCGCTCCAGCCCGAGTCCACCGCCATGTTGATGTGGATCATGTCGGATCGGGCCATCCCTCGGTCGTACCGGATGATGGAGGGGTTCGGCGTCCACACGTTCCGCCTCGTGACCGAGGACGGCGCCACCTCCCTGGTGAAGTTCCACTGGAAGCCGGTCCTCGGGGTGCACGGTCTGGTCTGGGAGGAGGCTCAGCGCCTCGGCGGCATCGACCCCGACTTCCACCGGCGCGACCTGTGGAACGCCATCGAGGCCGGCGCCTACCCCGAGTGGGATCTCGGCGTGCAGGTCATGCCCGACACGCCGGACCAGACCTTCGAGGGGATCGACCTGCTCGACGCCACCAAGATCGTCCCCGAGGAGCTCTGTCCGGTGCGACCCGTCGGACGCCTCACCCTCGATCGCAACCCCACCAACTACTTCGCCGAGACCGAGCAGATCGCCTTCCACACCGGTCACCTGGTGCGGGGGATCGACATCACCGACGACCCGCTCCTGCACGCCCGGATGTTCTCCTACCTGGACACCCAGCTGACCCGGCTGGGCGGGCCCAACTTCGAGCAGCTGCCCATCAACCGACCGCACGCGCCGGTCAACAACGAGCAGCGCGACGGGTTCGCCCAACAGGCCGTCCACGAGGGTCGGGCCGCCTATGCGCCCAACTCGATCGGCGGGGGCTGCCCGTTCGCCGTGGGCGGGGCTGGCTACGTCCACGTCCCCCGGCCCGTCGAGGGCGCCAAGATCCGCCGCCGCGCCGCGTCGTTCGGGGACCACTACTCCCAGGCCACGCTCTTCTGGAACAGCATGAGCGAGACCGAGCAGGGCCACATCGTCGGGGCCTACTCGTTCGAGCTGGGCAAGGTGTCCGACGAGGACGTGCAGGACCGGATGCTGGCCAACCTGGCCAACGTCGACCAACAGCTGTGCGCTCGGGTGGCGGCCAACCTCGGCCGACCCGTACCGCCCCCGTCGCCCGTGGAGCGGGCCGCCGAGCCCGCCATCGACACCTCCCCCGCGCTGTCGATGGAGATCGCCGAGCCGGCGGCCATCGACGGACGGGTCGTGGGGATGCTGGTCGGCGAGGGCGTCAAGCCCACCCAGGTCGACAAGGTGGCCAAGGCCCTCACCGCCGAGGGTGCCGTGCTCCAGGTGATCGGCCCGCGCGGAGGCACCATCGGCGGGGTGGAGGTGCACCACACGCTCCACACCTGCGATTCGGTGATGTTCGACGCCCTCGTGGTGGACCCGAGCGCCGCCGACCTGGCCCACCACTCCCTCAAGGCCGCGGTGCTCGTGCAGGAGGCCTATCGGCACCACAAGGTGGTGGCGGCGGTCGGCGACGGCATCGACCTGCTCCGAGCCGCCGGGATCGACCTCGAGGCGCCCGGCATCCTGGCCGATACCAGCGCCGCTCAGCGGTTCACCCGGGCCCTGACGACCGCCGTCGGCTGGCACCGGTACTGGGAGCGGGTCGTGTGAGGGGCGTCCGGCGGGGAAGTGCAGCCATCGATCCGTGCGACCGAGCGACCACCGGAGGACACCCATGAGAGCACTCACCTGGCAGGGCACCCGAGACGTGCGGGTGGAGGACGTGCCCGACCCCACCATCGAGCGCGACGACGATGCGATCGTCCGCATCACCAGCACGGGCCTCTGCGGGTCCGACCTCCACCTCTACGAGGTGCTCGGGCCCTTCCTCGACCCCGGCGACGTGCTCGGCCACGAGCCCATGGGGGTGGTGGAGGAGGTCGGCCCGGCGGTCACCGCCGTGAAGCCCGGCGACCGCGTGGTGATCCCGTTCAACGTGTCGTGCCAGCAGTGCTTCATGTGCGGGCAGGGCCTGCACTCGCAGTGCGAGGCCACGCAGGTGCACGAGTACGGCACCGGTGCGTCGCTGTTCGGCTACACGAAGCTCTACGGCCAGGTCCCGGGCGGCCAGGCCGAGTTCCTCCGGGTGCCGTTCGCCAACACCCTGCCGATCGTGGTGCCCGATGGGCCGCCCGACGATCGCTACGTGTACCTCTCCGACGTGCTGCCCACGGCGTGGCAGGGCGTGCGGTACGCCGACGTGCCCGACGGCGGGAGCGTGGCCGTCCTCGGACTCGGGCCGATCGGCACCATGGCCACCCGCGTGGCCGCGCTCCAGGGTGCCAGCCAGGTGATCGGCGTCGACCTCGTCGACGAGCGACTCGAGCGGGCGCGAAGCCGCGGCACCACCGTGGTCGACCTCCGCGAGCACGACGACGTGGGCGAGGTGCTGCGCCAGCTCACCGGTGGCCGAGGCCCCGACGCGGTGATCGACGCCGTCGGCATGGAGGCCCACGGCCAGCCGGGGGTCAAGTTCCTCCAGCGCCTGGCGGGCCTGCTGCCCGATCCGGTGGCCCGCAAGGTCATGGAGACCGGTGGGGTGGACCGCATGGGTGCGCTCCACCTCGCCATCGACGCCGTCCGCCGGGGCGGGACCATCTCGCTCTCGGGGGTCTACGGCGGGGCGGCGGACCCCATGCCGATGCTCCAGCTGTTCGACAAGCAGGTGCAGATCCGCATGGGGCAGGCCAACGTGCGCCGCTGGGTCGACGACATCCTGCCCCTCCTCACCGACGACGACCCGCTCGGCGTCGACGACTTCGCCACCCACCGCCTGTCCCTCGAGGATGCGCCGATGGCCTACGAGACGTTCCAGGCGAAGGGCGACGGGATGATCAAGGTCCTGTTCCAGCCGGGTCCGGTTCCCACCACCTGAGCG
>JAHBSN010000291.1 GCA_019639095.1 Actinomycetota bacterium | reverse complement strand
CCGCCGCCGCGCACCAGCTGGCCCACGAGCAGTTCCTGGCCGCGTTCGATGCGGTCCGGCCCCTCCGCCTCGGCCGCCCGCCCCGCACCGGTGCCGGTGCCGCCGCCGGCGGCTGAGCCGCCGCGCGGACGACCTCAGGCCGACGGTCGGGAGGATCCGCCGCCGTGGTCGTCCGCGCGCCCGTCGTCGAGCAGCTCGCCGCGCCAGTGGCGGCCGTCGAAGAACCGCAGCACGTGCAGGTGGCGGACCTCGAGCAGCAGCAGGCTGATGGCGGTGGCGAAGGTGGCGAGCAGCAGCTGGCCCTGCCCGGCGGCGGCGCCCACGGCGGCGGCGAGGTAGATGGTGGCGGCGGTGGTCACGCCCCTGACGCCACCGAGCGAGCCGTCTCCGTCGCTCTCGCCGGCGTGGAGGATGACGCCGGCGCCCAGGAACCCGATGCCGGTGACGACGCCGGCCAGGGCGTTCGGCGCGTGGTCGACGGCGAGGTAGCCCACCACCGCCGAGCCGATGCCCACGAGGGCGAACGTGCGGTCGCCGGCGGCCGAGCCGCGCAGCTCGCGCTCGAACCCGATGGCCCAGCAGAGCCCGAGCGCCACCAGGAGGCGCACGGCCATGTCGCCGCGCGTCGACAGGGCGCCCACCACGCCGAACGCAGTAGCCACGGCGGTCATCGTCGGGACGCTACCGCCGCCGACGAGCTCAGATGATGGACGGCACGATCGCTTCGATCACCGACGGCCCGGGGGTGGCCAGCGCCGACCGGAGCTGCTCCACGAACTCCTCGGCGGTGGTGGCCCGCGTGGCCGGCACGCCGCAGCCCTGGGCGATCGACACAAAGTCCATGGTGGGCCGGGTGAGGTCGAGCATCTCCTTGGCCTTCGGCCCGCCCTCGGTGGCGCCCACGCGGTTGAGCTCCATGTTGAGCACGGCGTAGCTGGCGTTGTTGAACAGGATCGTGACCACGTCGAGCTGCTCGCGGGCCATGGTCCACCAGCTCTGCACCGTGTACATCGCCGAGCCGTCGGACTCGAGCACGACCACCTTGCGATCGGGGCAGGCCACCGCGGCGCCCACGGCGGCGGGCAGGCCCTGGCCGATGGCCCCGCCGGTGAGGGTCATCCAGTCGTGGGCGGGGGCGCCGGCGGTGTGGCCGGCGGCGAAGAGGCCCGACGTGTTGCCCTCGTCGGAGACGATGGCCCCCTCGGGCAGGAGGGCGCCGAGGGCCTGGCACACGCCGTCGGCGGTGAGGGGTCCCGTGGGCAGCTCGGGACGGGCCTCGGCCTGGATGGTGGCGCCGTCGGCCGGGGCGCCAACGGCGTCGGCCAGCGCGGCGAGGGCGGCGGCGGGATCGCCCGACGCGTCGGCCAGCACGTGCACCGTGCAACCTTCGGGCACGAGGTCCGACGCCTTGCCGGGGTAGGCGAAGAACGACACCGGCGCCTTCGAGTCCACGAGCACCAGGTGCCGCAGGCCGTCGAGCTGCATGGCGGCGAACTCGGCGAGGTAGGCGAGGCGCTCCACCGGCACGCGGCCGGCGCCGCGCTCGATGCGGGCGGGGAACGTCTCGGCCAGGAGCTTGGTGCCCGTGGCGTTGGCCACGCGGCTGGCGTCGACCAGCGCGTCGGCCCGGCAGGCCCGCCCGCCCACGAACAGGGCGGCGGGCTCGTCGCCCTGGAGCACGGCGGCGATGGCGGCCACGGCGTCGGCGTCCACCGGGGTCGGCTCGGCCGGCGCCACCGGCGAGGCGGGGGTGGCGCCCTCGGTCCAGCTCACGTCGGCCGGCAGGATGAGGGTGGCGATCTGGGCCGGCGGGCCCGACGCCACGGCCACGGCGTCGGCGGCGTCGGCGGCCACCTCCTCCACCGATGCCGACGTGCGGATCCAGGTGGACACGTTGGCGGCCACGGTCTCGATGTCGGACTCGAGCTGGGCGTCGTACTGCTTGTGGTAGGTGGCGTGGTCGCCCACGATGTTGACCACCGGCGTGTGCCCCTTGCGGGCGTTGTGCAGGTTGGCGAGGCCGTTGCCGAGGCCGGGGCCGAGGTGCAGCAGCACGGCGGCGGGCTTGTCGGCCATGCGGGCGTAGCCGTCGGCGGCGCCGGTGGCCACGCCCTCGAACAGGGCGAGCACGCCGCGCATCTCGCGCACGTCGTCGAGCGCGGCCACGAAGTGCATCTCCGAGGTGCCGGGGTTCATGAAGCAGACGTCGACGCCGCTGTCGACGAGGGTGCGGATGAGTGCCTGGGCACCGTTCACGGGGAGCGCTCCTGCAGGTAGGTCGAGGACGAGGGGGGGGTGTCAGTCGAAGATGGCGCCCGGGTTGAGGATCCCGGCCGGGTCGAACGCCACCTTGATGCGGCGCATGAGGTCGAGCTTGGCGGGGTCCTCGATGGCGGCCAGGTAGGCCTTCTTCTCGGTGCCGATGCCGTGCTCGCCCGACACCGCGCCGCCGAGGTCGGCGCCGGCGCGCAGCACGCGGCCCACCACGTCCTTGCGGGTGGGCACGTCGGGCTGGAAGACCGAGAGGTGCACGTTGCCGTCGCCGGCGTGGCCGCAGCCCACCACGAGCGAGCCCGTGTCGGCGGCGGCCTGCTGCACGGCGGCCAGGTACTGGGGGATGGCGGCGCGCGGCACCACCATGTCGATGATGTCGTCGGCGTTCATGGCCTTGGCGGTCCAGAACGCCTTCTCGCGGGCGTCGATGAGCGCGGCACCCGAGTGCGTGGGCAGCACGTAGAGGTCCAGGGCGCCGAGCTCGGTGACCAGCTCGGCCAGCTCGGCGGTGTCCTCCTCCACGCGGTCGTCGCTGCGGTTCTCGAGGACCACCACGAGGTACGCCATGGCGGCGTCCTTGATCTCGTCGGGCACGCCCAGCTCGAGCCCGGCGCTCGCGGTGATGGCGCCCATGGTGATGAAGTCGATGTACTCGAGGATCGTGGGCTGGAGGCCCGAGCCCACGATGCGCGGCACGGCGGCGGCCACCTCGTCGAGGCCGGGGAACGGCACGAGCACGGTGGCCCCGTGGGTGAGGCGCGGGTGGAGGCGGAGGGTGGCCTCGGTGGCCAGGGCGAGGGTGCCCTCGGAGCCGATGATGAGCTGGGTGAGGTCGTAGCCCGACGTGGCCTTCACGAACTTGCCGCCGGTGGTGAGCACCTCGCCGGTGCCGAGCACGGCGGTGAGCCCGAGCACCTGGTGGCGGGTGACGCCGTAGCGCACCGCCCGCATGCCGCCGGCGTTGGTGGCCACGTTGCCCCCGAGGCTCGCCGAGTTCTCGCCGGGGAACACCGGGTAGACGAGGCCCACGGCGGCGGTGGCCTCGTCGAGCTGGGCGAGGGTGACGCCGGGCTGGACGCGGGCCACGTGGTTGTCGGTGTCGATCTCGAGGATCTCGGCCATGCGCTCGAACGACACGAGGATGCCGTCGGCCTGGGGGACGCAGGCCCCGCACATGCCCGTGCCCGACCCGCGGGCGGTGACCGGCACGGCGTGCTCGGCGGCCCAGGCCACCACGGCGCTCACCTCGGCGGTGTCGGCCGGTCGGACCACGGCGAGCGGGCGCTGGCCCGAGGTGGTGAGGGCCTCGTCGTGGGTGTAGTCGTCGCTGATGTCGTCGCCGGTGACGACGTGGGCGGCGCCCACGATGCCGGCGAGCTCCTCGGCCAGGCGGCTGGCGGCGTCGACGTGGGTGTCGGCCATGGAGATCTCCCTGTGGTCGGCGGGCCGGGGCACCGCAGCGCGCCCGGGCGGTCAGCATGCCACGGCGCACCCGGGCGGGGTCCGGGGCGGACCTATCCTCACGGCTCGTCCGATCCGTTCGCCGCCCCCCGGAGAGACCATGATCCTCGACCGCTTCCTGCTCACCGACCAGGTGGCCGTGGTCACCGGCGCGGGTCGGGGCATCGGCGCCGCCACCGCGGTGGCCCTCGCCCAGGCCGGGGCCGACGTCGTGGTGTCGTCGCGCACCGAGGACCAGCTCCGGGAGGTGGCGGCCCAGGTGGAGGCGGCCGGTCGCCGGGCGCTCGTGGTGCCCGCCGACCTGAGCGACCTCGACGCCGTGGCCGGCCTCGCCCAGGCGGCGGTGGACGAGTTCGGCCGCCTCGACGTGGTGGTCGACAACCTCGGTGGCTCCATGCCCCGCCCCTTCCCCCACACCTCGCCGCGGTTCCTGGAGGAGGCGTTCCACTTCAACGTCACCACCGCCCACGCCCTCAACCGGGCGGCGGTGCCCCTCATGCTGGAGTCCGGCGGCGGGTCGATCGTGGGGATCTCGTCGGTGATGGGCCGGGTGTCGGGCCGGGGCTTCCTCGCCTACGGCACGGCCAAGGCGGCGCTCGCCCACTACACGCGGCTGGCGGCCCGTGACCTCTCGCCGCGCATCCGGGTGAACGCCATCGCCGTGGGGTCGGTGGCGACCTCGGCGCTCGACATCGTGCTGGCCGACGACGGCATGCGCACCACCATGGAGCAGGTCACCCCGCTGCGGCGGATCGGTCACCCCGACGACATCGCCGCCGCCGTGCTGTTCCTGGCGTCGTCGGCCGGCTCCTACGTCACCGGCAAGGTGCTCGAGGTCGACGGCGGCCTCGAGCAGCCCAACCTCGACCTCGGCTTCGACGACCTCTGACCCATGGCCGCCGACGCCCGCACCCACCGAGCCAGCGCCCAGCGCCGCCGGGCCGCCCTCCTCGACGCCGCCGCCGAGCTGGCGGCCGAGATCGGCGCCGGCGCGGTCACCCATCGCGCCGTGGCGGCGCGCGCCGGCGTGCCCCTGTCCACCACCAGCTACTTCTTCGGCTCCATCGACGAGCTGGTCACCGAGGCCCTGCGCACCAGCGCCCAGAGCCGGGTGGCGGCGTTCGACGACGCCGAGGCGGCCTGGGTGCTCAACGAGGGCCAGCCCACCGACGACATGGTGGCCCGGGTGGTCGACAGCCTGCTCGACCACGCGCCGCAGGCCGAGGCC
>JAHBSN010000290.1 GCA_019639095.1 Actinomycetota bacterium | reverse complement strand
CCGTGCTCACTGCGGTCCTGTTCGTGCCGGCCTACCTGTCGGCCGGCGGGCTGTCGTTCGCCGAGAACGACTTCTCCACCAGCTCGCCGCTCGTGCAGCTCGGCCGGGCGCTGGTGAAGGACCTGACCCTGCTCGGCCCGGTAGCCACCGTCGTCCTGCTCCTCGCCGTGCCCGCGCTCGTGGCCGCTCTCCGACGGTGGTCGACGTCGTGGCTCGTGCGGTTCGCCACCGTCGGCCTCGTCCTCAGCCAGGTGCTGTTCGTGCGGTTCCCGTGGAAGCTGCCGCACCTGCTCCCGACGCTGCTCTGCCTGGCGATCCTGCTCGCCGTCGCCCTCGAGGACCGGGCTCGACTGCTCGTGGCCCTCGTGGTGCTGCAGCTGGTGTCGGGCGTGGTCCGGGTCGACGTCGTCCGTCCCGACAACCCCAACGAGGCCACCGGCGGTCGCCCCACCCTCGGCGTGGGCTGGGGCCCCGTGGTCACCGACTGGCGGTGCCGCCGCGAGCACCCCAGGGCGTACCTCGGCCGCCAGAAGGTAGAGGTCGAGGCCGCCTGGGACTGCGCCAAGCCCTTCGGCGGCTGACCGCCCGCATCCGAGCCGAGCCCGCGCTGTGGGCCGCCCGGATCGTCGCCCTCGCGCTCGCCGTGCTGCTCCTCGGCGTGCTCGCCTACCAGTGGTACCGACCCTGGTGGACCACCGAGCGGGTCACGTCGACCAGCGCGACGCAGGTCTGCACCGCCCCGCCGGACTGGCGCGAGGGTGATGACCCGCGCCTCGTGGGCTGCTTCGCGGCCGACCTGCTCGATGCCGGTCCCGAGCCGCACGTCGGCGACTGCCTGCGCCTCCGACTCGAGTACGAGAGCGCCGACGTACGTGAGGCCCGCCGAACGAGCTGCCCGGCCTCGCCGTAGCGGCCGATCGGACCGATCGTCCATGGTCGCCCGAGGCTCGTGCGCTGCTGCCGCCTGGAGCGGCGCGAGCGCACACACCTCAGGTGGTCGGGCGCGGTCGGGTGGAGCCGGACGGGACGTGGGTGCGCTGGTGGTCGTCACACGACCAGTTGCGCACACGCGTCGACCGGATCCGTGTCGCTTCTCGCTGCAACGTGGGCGAGCGCGTCGATACGGTCGGGCCCGTGGACGAGGTCGAGCGGGAGGCCGTGCGGCGGTGGTCGGCGGCCATCCGGGAGATCGAGGTGCTCGAGCCGTGGTGGACCGAGTCCCACTGGGACGAGCACTACTGGGACGACGTGGCGAAGCTTGTCGTGACCGAGCTCGAACACGTGCGGAATCGGCACCAGGCTCGCGCCGCCCTCGAGCGAGCGCTCCGGATCACGTTCGAGTCGACGAAGCTCGAGAGCGACAACGGCTTCTACCGCGACCACCTCGATCGACGGCTGAAGCAGATCGTGGAGCTGGCGCTCAGCTCGACCCGAGGTGGTCGTCGTCGGCGCCTGCGCATGCCCGTCGGCCGTCCGGTGCCGCGCCGCGCCTGACGAGCCGGGAGGTGGGTGCGCTCGTGGTCGTCACACGACCAGTTGCGCACCCGGCTCGGGAACGCCCCGCCGGACCGGGTCCGACGTCGACGAGGTCAGCGGCTGCGGTAGGAGGCGCGGGTGCCGCGGTGGTCGGCGTCCTTGTTGAGGCGCTTGGACAGGTGCAGGCCCTCGAGCACGAGCTCCACGGCGGACGCCACCACACCCGGCCGCTCATCGTCGCCCACCAGGGCGATCACCGCGTCCCGCAGAGCCGGGATCTCGGTGGCCAGGGCCACCTCGTCGGCCGCCGGCACGTCTTCGCCGGCGTGGATCACGCGCCCGTCCTCGAACGCGTCGAGCACGCCGCGCAGCTGGCCGACGTCGAGGTGGTCGCGGAAGACCTGGAGCACGGCGGAGCGCACGAGGCGCTCGATGATCTCGCCGCCGTCGTCGTCGAGCGTGTCGAGCTCGACCTTGCCGGAGGTGGAGGCGGCGAGCGCCTCGAGGTCCGACACCCGCGGCACCACCTCGGACTCGCCGGCGCGCAGCGCCCGGCGGGCGGCGTTGGCCACGAGGGTCTCGGCGTTGGTGACCGTGAGGCGCACCGACACGCCCGAGCGCTGGTTCACGTGGCTGCTCTGGCGGGCGAGCTGGGAGATGGTGGCCACGACCTCGGCCATGAACGGCGGCGTGACCACGGTGAGGCCGTCGCCCGAGAGCGGCTCGGCCTCCTGCTCGACGATGGCCATCTCGGTCTCGACGTCGAGCGGGTAGTGGGTGCGGATCTGAGCGCCGAAGCGGTCCTTCAGCGGGGTGATCAACCGGCCGCGGTTTGTGTAGTCCTCGGGGTTGGCCGAGGCGAACAGCACGACGTCGAGCGGCAGCCGCACCTTGAAGCCGCGGATCTGGACGTCTCGCTCCTCGAGCACGTTGAGCAGGCCCACCTGGATGCGCTCGGCGAGGTCGGGCAGCTCGTTGATGGCGAAGATGCCGCGGTTGGTGCGGGGCACCAGGCCGTAGTGGAGCGTGAGCTCGTCGGACAGGTAGCGGCCCTCGGCCACCTTGATCGGGTCGACCTCGCCGATGAGGTCCGCGATCGACGTGTCGGGGGTGGCCAGCTTCTCGCCGTAGCGGTGGTCCCGGTGCACCCAGTCGAGCGGGGTGTCGTCGCCCTTCTCGGCCACCAGCTCCCGGGCGTGGTGGGACACCGGCGCGTAGGGATCGTCGTTGATCTCGCTGCCGGCCACGATCGGCATCCACTCGTCGAGCAGGCCGGTGAGCGAACGGATCATCCGGGTCTTCGCCTGGCCGCGCTCGCCCAGGAAGATCACGTCGTGGCCGGCCAGGATGGCGTTCTCGAGCTGCGGCAGGACCGTGTCCTCGTAGCCGAGCACCGCGTCCACCAGCGGCTCGCCGGCGCGGATGCGCGCCACGGCGTTGCGCCGGATCTCCTCCTTCACCGGTACCGACTCCCACCCGGCGTCTCGCAGCTGACCGATGGTTGCGGGCCTCGTCGACATGGGGGCGACGCTATCGGGGACCTCGCCCGGAGTGACGGGCGGCCGGGTCCGACCCGAGCCGCGTCCGGTTAGCGTCGCCGGGATGGATCTCGGAGGGTCGTGGCAGGCGCTCGTCGCCGACGACGACCGGCGGCGCACCTGGATGGACGAGGAGGCCCCGGCGGCCGACGCGATCCCCGAGGACGCGTGGCAGCCCATCGAGGTCCCCGGCCACTGGCGCAACTCGACCGACTTCGCCGACGCCGACGGTCCGCTGCTGTACCGCCGGCGCTTCGAGCACCCCGCCCCCGAGGGCGACGAGCGGCTGTGGCTGCGCTTCGAGGGGCTCTTCTACCAGGGCGACGTGTGGCTCGACGGCGGCTACGTGGGCGACACGGAGGGCTACTTCTTCCCGCACACCTTCGAGGTCACCGAGGCGCTGCGCGACCGCCGGGAGCACCTCCTCGGCGTGGAGGTGAGCTGCAGCCCGCAGCGCGACCGCACCTCCAAGCGCAACATCACCGGCGTCTTCCAGGACTGGAACTGCGGCGACCCCGATGCCAACCCCGGCGGCATCTGGCGGCCGGTCCTCGTGGAGCGCACCGGCCCGATCCGGATCCGCCACCTGCGGGTGCTGTGCCGCGACGCCAGCGAGGCGCGCGCCAACGTCCGGTTCCGCGCCGTGCTCGACGCCGCCGAGGCCACCGAGGCCACCGTGCGGACCACCATCGGCGACGTGGAGGTGGACGAGCCCCGGCGCCTCGCCGCCGGCGAGAACCAGGTGGAGTGGACGGTCCGCATCGACGAGCCGGAGCTGTGGTGGCCCCACGCCCTGGGCGACCAGCCGCTGCACGACGTGGCGGTGGCGGTCACCTCGGCCGACCGCCACGAGCCGAGCCACGTGGTGCACCGACGCATCGGCCTGCGAGAGGTCCACCTCGACGCCTGGGTGCTCCACGTCAACGGCGAACGCCTCTTCGTGAAGGGCGCCAACCTCGGCCCGACCCGCATGGCCCTGGCCGACGCCACGCCCGAGGAGCTGGCGGCCGACGTCGCGCTGGCGAAGGACGCCAACCTCGACCTGGTCCGGATCCACGGCCACATCACCCGGCCCGAGCTCTACGACGCCGCCGACGAGGCGGGGATGCTCGTGTGGCAGGACTTCCCGCTCCAGTGGAGCTACGCCCGCAGCATCCGCAAGCAGGCCCAGCGCCAGGCCCGCGAGGCGGTGGACCTCCTGGGCCACCACCCGTCGCTCGCGGTCTGGTGCGGGCACAACGAGCCGTTCGCCCTCGACAACGACCTGGGCGAGGGGGGCGACGTGGGTGCCTTCACGGCGCGATACCTGGCCGCCCAGGAGCTCCCGTCGTGGAACAAGACGATCCTGGATCGCTCGGTGAAGCGGGCCATCGACAAGGCCGACGGCACCCGCCCCGTGATCGCCCACTCCGGCGTGCTCCCCCACCCGCCGCTGCTCGACGGGACCGACAGCCACCTCTACTTCGGGTGGTACCACGGCGACGAGCGCGACCTCGCCGGCCTCAGCCGCCTCGTGCCCCGACAGGTGCGGTTCGTGTCGGAGTTCGGTGCCCAGGCCGTGCCCGACACCGACGGGTTCCTGCAGCCCGACCGCTGGCCCGACCTCGACTGGGAGCAGCTCGGGGCTCGCCACGGGCTCCAGAAGGGCATCTTCGATCGGCGGGTGCCCCCCGCCGACCACCCGAGCCTCCACTCGTGGCGGGCCGCCACCCAGGCGTACCAGGCCGAGCTCATCCGCCACCACGTGGAGACGCTCCGACGCATCAAGTACCGCCCCACCGGCGGGTTCGCCCAGTTCCTGCTGGCCGACGGCCATCCCGCGGTGAGCTGGTCGGTGCTCGACCACGAGCGGGTGCCCAAGGCCGGGTACGCCGCGCTGCGCGACGCCTGCCGCCCCGTGATCGTGGTGGCCGATCGGCTGCCCGCCGAGGTGGTGGCCGGCCAGGCCCTGGCGATCGACGTGCACGTGGT
>JAHBSN010000029.1 GCA_019639095.1 Actinomycetota bacterium | reverse complement strand
CAGCGGCGATCTGGACGGGCTCCGAGGTGATCGTGTGGGGCGGCGAGTCCGACGGCCACCGGAACGGCCTCACGACCGGTGCCGCGTACGACCCGAAGACGGATTCGTGGCGGACCATCGCGCCGGCTCCGGGCCGGAGCGGGCGGGGCTACCCGTCCACGGCGCTGGCTGACCACTGGCTCGTGGTGGGCGGCGGCACCAAGACTCCGCCCGGGACGGACGTGCTGATCTACGACCTCGAGACCGACACCTGGGACGAGGTCGAGCTGCGCGACCTCGACGTGCAACAGGTCGTTGCGACCGACGATCTGGTGGCACTCGTCGGCGTAGATCCGAGCCTCGACCCAAGCGGCCCGAAGCCGCAGGGTGCCGATGGCCGTCCGACGGATCGTGCTCGGACAGACCGGCTGCTCGTGCGTTGGCTCGACCCTGCGACCCGCCACCTCGAGCGGGCACCCGACCTGACGCTTGCCGGTCAGCCCGCTGCTGTCGCAGCACACTGGGCCGGTGGCGCCCTCACCGCAGCGGTGACGACCCTCGTCCCGGTGGACGGGAACCCTGGCGGAAGCAATCCCGGGCCAGGAGCGGTCGCCACCGTCGAGCCGAACTCGGGGTGGTATCGGCGACGCACCATTCCTCCGCCTACCTCCCTGCTCGAACCGGTCGGCTTCGGCTATCAGCTCCCCACGTTGTGGGCGTGGACGGGCCGATCAGTCGTGACCGTGCCGCTCGGGTCGGTGGCCACGTTCGATCCCGAGACAGGTGTCGAGCGCGTCCGCCATCGACAGCGGGAGGACACCGAAGACATCTACCCCACGGGCTTCGATGCGGCGGAGGCGTGGACCGGGTCCGAGGTGCTCCTCTGGGGCGGGGAGTCCGGCAGCGGGGGTGGCGAGCTGGCCATCGGGGCCCGGTTGCGGCCCGAGCCGTGACCCTGGTCACGTCGACACGGATCGGTGCAGGAACGGGCCTCGCGACCGCAGGGCGAGGGGTAAGGTCCGGCCGTCCACGGCGCAGGGGCCCGTGGCGACAACGTTCCGAGGAGGAACCGTGCCGCAGTTCTTGAGCGAGGAATGGCTGGAGCAGGCCAAGGCCATCCGGGCGGAGTACGAGGGCCAGGGGGGCAACCCGCCCCACGAGATGAAGATGAACCTGGTGATCACCGACGTGCCCGTCGAGGTCTCCGACGTGCCGATCGACGCCCACATGGACACCACCAGCGGCGACGTGAAGATGGACCTCGGCCACACCGAGGAGCCGCACCTCACCGTCACCCTCGAGTACGACACCGCCAAGGCCATCCTCGTGGAGGGCAACCCCCAGGCCGGGATGCAGGCCTTCATGGCCGGCAAGATCAAGGTGCAGGGCGACATGACCAAGCTCATGGCCATGCAGTCGGCCGCTCCGGATCCCGTGGCGGTGGAGATCGCCAGCCGGATCAAGGAGATCACGGACTGACGAGGTGACCTACGGCGTGGCCACCGTCGCCTCGGGCGCGGTGGTCACGTCGACCTCGCCGGTGTTGCGGCCGGCGGCGTCGAGCTCGGCATCGGGCTCCGCCGACATCGACCGAGCGCCGGCCGACGCGATGCGCGTGGCCGCCACCACCCCCACGAGCGCCAGGGCCAGGCCCGTGAGGTAGCCCCAGCCGTAGCTGGCGGCCTGGCCCACGGCGTCGATGCGCGCCTGCTGCACGGTCTGCATGAGCTGGATCCCGAACACCACGCCCACCTGCACCATCATCTGCTGGGCGGCGCCGGCGATGCCGAAGTCGTGGTCGTCGACCGACACCGCCACCGACGCGCCCAGCGGCGGCATCGCCACCCCCATGCCGAGGCCGGCCAGCGCCAGGGCGCCCATGATCACCACGGCGTGGGTGTCGACGCCGAAGGTGGCCATCCACGCCAGCGCGGCCACCACCGCGACGGCGCCGGCCGTGGCCGCCCGTCGCGAGCCGAGGCGAATGGCGATGGCCCCGGCCATGGTGCCGGCCAGCGAGAAGGCGATCGGTCGGGCGATGCTGACGAGCCCGGTCTCGGTCTCGGTGTAGCCGAGCACGTTCTGCAGCAGCAGCGGCGTCAGGATGAACGAGCCCATGTACGCGCCGTTGAGGCTGGCCTGGGTGAGGATGGCGAAGGTGAAGCCCGGCCGTCGCAGGTAGCGCAGCGGCAGCAGCGGGCTCTCGGCCCGGCGCTCCACCTGCACGAAGCCGACCATCGCCACCGGGGCGATCACGAGGCAGCCGAGCACGATCGGATCGGTCCAGCCCAGGCGGGTGCCCTCGCTCAGGGCGAACAAGAGCGGGGTGACCGAGAGGGCGACGAGGGCGGCGCCGGCAACGTCGAACGAGCCGTGTCGGTTGCGGGGCGTCTCGGGCAGGAGTCGCCAGGCCAGCGCGAGGGCCACCAGGGTGACCGGGACCTGGGCGGCGAAGATCGCGCGCCAGCCGAAGTGCTCCACGATCGGGCCGCCCACCACGACGCCGATCACGGGGGCGCCGGCGCCCACCATGGTCCAGTAGCCGAGGGCCTTCACCCGCTCGGCTCGGGGGAAGATGCGCGAGATGATGGCGAACGAGGCCGGGCCGGTGGCGGCCCCCTCGATGGCGCCGAGGGTCCGGAACGCGATGAGCGAACCGGCGTTCCATGCCAGGGCCGACGCGGCGGCCATGACCGCGGCGCCGAGCAACCCGAAGAGGAACAGGCGCCGGTGGCCGAGGCGGTCGCCCAGCTTGCCGACGAGGGGGCCGATCACGCCGAAGGCGAGCATCGGGCCGATGACCACCCAGGTCATGGTGGGCTCGGTGGTGCCGAGTTCCTTCGCGATCGTGTGGATCGACACGGCCAGGATGGTGATGGTGACGTTCACCGAGAACAGGCCGAACATCAGCGTGGCGAGGATGCGCCACCGGTTGTCGGGGGTCTCGCCATCGACGATGGCGACTCGCTGCTGACCCCGGCCCGACACGTCGGCCACGGTACTTGACCCACGGGTCAAGACTTCAGCCGTCCGCCGCCCAGGTCCGGTACGTCCGATCCGCGACGTTGGCGCAGAATCTGCGCAGAATCTGCGCCCGACATCGGACTTTTCGCCCGGACCGGCCAACGACGCGCCGGTCCCAAGGCCACCTTCGACCGGTGTGTGCGGAGGTGGCTGTCAGACAACCAGGTGCGCACACACCTCGACGGGCGAGCCCTCGCAATCGGTCGAAGCGGTCGGCGCGCAGAATCTGCGCAGATTCTGCGCCCCGACATGAGAGCGCCCGGCGCCGGCCGAGGCGGCGAACTTCACGCGTGAGATCGGCGCGATTGCGGCTCCGGTACCGCACATTCGCTCCGGGGTGGCCGACGGGGGCCGGTCGACGGGGCGCCAGCGCCAGCGCCGACTCAGGCCAGGACGATGTTCACGGTGCTGCCCCGGCGCACCATGGTGCCGGCGGCCGGCGAGGTGCGGGAGGGCGAGCCGGTGGCGGGGCCGCTGATGGACCCGGCGGTGAGCCCGGCGTTCTTCAGGATGGCCACGGCCTCGGCGATGGAGCTGGCGCTGCGGATGGACGGCACGGCCACGAGGTTCGGGCCCCGGGAGACCTCGAGGGTGACGGTGGACCCGCGCGGGACCGTGGACCCCTCACGGGGCAGCACCGAGATGACGACGCCCTCGGGGACGTCGTCGGAGTAGCTCCGGGTGACGGCGGGCTCGAGCCGCAGCGCGGCCAGCGACTCCTTGGCCGACGCCTCCGGGCTGCCCCGCAGCCCCGACGGCACCACGCGCGGCTCGGGCCCCTTGGACACGACCAGGGCGACCGTGCCGCCCTTCTCGAGGCGCTCGGGCGTGCCGTCGGCCACCGCCATCACCACGCCCTCGGCGGCGTCCTCGTCGTAGACCCGGTCGTCGGAGCTCGACCCCAGGCCCACGAAGAACAGCTCCTCGTTGGCCTGCTCGATGGTCTTGCCGACGAGGTCGGTGGGCACGTCGACGATGGTCTGGCCGGCCGAGACCGTGAGGGCGAGGGGCTTGCCCTCGGCGAGCCGCGTGCCCGCCTTCGGGTTCGTGGCCAGCACCTCGCCCTTGGTGGTGCCGTCTCGGCGTTCGGTGCGGGTGGTGACCTTCCAGCCGGCGGCCTCGGCCACCGCCTCGGCGTCGGCCTGGGTGCGGCCCACCAGGTTCGGGACGGGCAGGGTGACCGGTGCGGCGAAGGGGTTCGGGCCCCGGCCGGTGACGGCCGCAGCCGCGCCGCCGGCACCGGCGAGCAGGGCCACCACGAGCAGGACCCAGGGCCAGCGCCGACGACGCCGACCGCCATCGGGGCCGGCCTCGGTGGCGGGGGGCTCGACGTCGTCGCCGTTGGGGTCGGGCAGCACGGTGAGCTCGTCGGGCGGCGAGAGCACCGCCACCGACGACCGGGCCTCCCCCGCGTCGGGGCCCGAGGCGTCGACGCCGCCCAGGCCGCCCGAGCCGGCGTCGGGCACCACGACCCGGTCGGCGAGCTCGGCAGCCGGGGCCGGCAGGTCGACCCAGGCCGGCGCGGCGTCGAGGGGCACGGTGAGCGCCACCGGGTCGGGCTCGCGCAGGTCGATGAGGGGCGCCGAAGGCGAGGCCCCCTCGCCCGCGGACGCACCCGAGGGGTGGTCGTCAGCACCGGCGTCGGGCTCCGCCGCGTCGTCGAACGCGCTGGACGGATCGGACTGGTTGACCCAGTCGGGCGGGTCGAGGTCGAGGTCGTCGGCGGTGAGGTCGCCCTCGGCCGCCTCGTCGGCCGCCACCCCACCCACCGGGGCGTGGATCGTGGGGTCGCTGTCGACGAAGACCTCACCGGCCGGCGGCAGCGCACCGGCGAGCGGCAGCGGCGCCGGCTTGGGGAGCGACTTGGCCGCCCGCAGGAGGCCGGCGGCCAGGGCCCGGGCATCGAGGCGGACCTCTGGATCGGGGTGGCCGGCGCGGGCCAGGACGCCCTGCAGCGGGCCCAGGGCGTCGGGCACCTCGAGCTGGCGGTCGACGCGGGCCATGAGCGTGCCGAGCGTGGTGTCGGCCACGAACGGCACCTCGCCGGTGACCGCCTCGATCATCACCAGGGCCAGGGCGTAGACGTCGGCCTTGCCGGTGAGCTGCTCGCCCTTGGCCAGCTCGGGAGAGGCGTAGCGGGCGGTCCCCATGATGGCGCCCTGGGGTTCGGTCCAGGCCGCCTCGGCCAGCGCCCGGGCGAGGCCGAAGTCGGCGATGCGCAGGCGCTGCTCCTCGCCGAAGAGCAGGTTGGCCGGCTTGATGTCTCGGTGGACGAAGCCCCGGCGGTGGGCGTAGTCGAGCGCTCGGGTGGCCTCGAGCCCCACCGTGAGGGCCTGCGAGGGCGTGAGCAGCTCGCCCCGATCGAGCAGCGCCCGCAGGCTGCCGCCGGCGAGGTACTCGGTGACGATGAACGCCGTGCCGTCGTCGCCCCAGTCGTACACCGCCATCACGTTGGGGTGGCTGAGCGCGGCCGCGGCCCGGGCCTCGGCCCGGAACCGGCGCAGGAACTCGTTGTCGCCGGCGAGGGCGTCGTGGAGCATCTTCAGGGCCACGCGACGGCGCAGCCGCACGTCGTCGGCCAGGTACACCTGCGCGGAGGCGCCCATGCCGATAGGTGCGACCAGCCGGTACCGCCCCCCGAGGACCCGGCCGATCTCTGCAGTCATGCGGGGATTGGCCACGGGTCGAGGGTACCGTCCGGGTCGCGCGTTTTCGGGGAGCCTCCGGTCACCTCGACCCCCGCGATGGGTGGGATCGGCCCGGCACCGGCCACACTGGACGGCCATGAGCGACCGCCCCGAGCCCGGCGTGGCCACGGCCCCGCCGCCGCCGACCGTCGTCGAGCCCCCACCCCCGGCGCCCCACCCCGACCGCGGGCGCTGGATCCGCCGCGGCCTCATCGCCGCCCTGCTCCTCGGCGCGGTGGCGGTGCTCGTGCTGGGTGGCCGCGGCGCCGACACCGACGGCGTCACCACCGACCGCGACCCGGCCATCGTGCGTCAGTTCCCCATGCCCGGTGCCACCGCCCTGCGCCAGACCGAGATCGGCGTCGAGCTGCGGCCCGGCTACGACGGCCGGCTCCTGATCAACGGGGTGGAGGTGCCCGAGGACCAGATGGAGGGGGCGATCGACCCCAACTCGGTGAGCCCCGAGGAGCTGGCCCGCTACGGCATCCGACCCAACAACCGCAACCGCGTGTTCTTCAAGCCCGGTCCCGGCAAGGTGATCACCTCCCTGCCCAACGGCGAGGTCACGGTGTCGGTGCGGTACTTCAAGGACCGCCAGGCCGAGGCTCGGGGCCGCACCGTGACCTGGTCGTTTCAGGTCGACTGACCACCGACGCCCAGCTGACCACCGACGACCTCAGCCGGGCAGCTCGCCCGTCTCGAGCAGGTGCTCGAACGCGGCCTGGTCCAGGATCGGCACCCCGAGCGACTCGGCCTTGGTGACCTTCGACGCTCCCGGCGATGCGCCCACCACCACCGCGGTGGTCTTCTTGGACACCGACCCGGGCGACTTGCCGCCTCGGCTGGTGATGGCCGCCTCGGCCTCGTCTCGGGTGTAGCCGTCCAACGTGCCGGTGACCACCACCACCTTGCCCAGCAGCACCTGCGGCTCCGCGGACTCCTCGGGCCCCTCGGTGTTCACCCCGGCGGCCACGAGGCGATCCACCAGGGCGCGGTGGTCGGCGTCGTCGAACCAGGCCCGCACCGACTCGGCGATCACGGTGCCCACGCCGTCGGCGGTGGCCATGGCGTCGACGTCGGCGTCGACGATGCGGCCCAGGTCGCCGAAGGCGAGAGCCAGCGCCTGGGCGCCCGACGGCCCCAGGTGACGGATGTTGAGCCCCACCAACAGGTTGGCGAGCGGTCGGTCCCGGGCGCCGTCGATGGCGGCGCGCAGGCCGGTGACCGCCTCGTCCCCCAGGCCGCGCAACCCGTCGGCGGTGGCCTTGAACAGGGCGGGGTCGGCCGCCAGCTCGGCCACGAGGTCGGTGGGGAGCGACGAACCGGCGGCGTCGGCCGGGCGGGTCCGGGCCAGGTCGACCTCGGCCACGGCGTCGAGGCGGGCGCGAGGGTCGCCGCTGCGCTCCTGGGCGGCGGCGGTGGCGGCCGAGGCCCACGCGCCCACCTCGGCCCGCAGCTCGGCCAGGCGGTCCCAGTCGACCTCGAAGATCCCGGCCACGTCGGCCAGCAGCCCGAGGTCGAGCAGGAGGCGGATGCGCTGCGAGCCGAAGCCCTCGATGTCGAGCGCGCCGCGGCCGGCGAAGTGCTCGATGGCGCCCGCCACCTGGAACGGGCACTCGGGGTCCGGGCAGCGGGTGTCGCTCTCGCCCTCGGGCTGCGCACCAGCTCCACCGGGCGGCTCGAGGGGGCAGGCAGTGAACTCCCAGACCGGGCGGGCCAGGTGCTCGGGGTCCTGCGGGTCGACCGGGCCGACCTCTCGCACTGGGGATGACGTCGCCGGCGCGCCGGACGATCACCGTGTCGCCCACGCGCACGTCCTTGGCGCGCACCTGGTCCTCGTTGTGGAGCGTGGCCCGCGAGACGGTGACGCCGCCCACGAACACCGGCTCGAGCACGGCGAAGGGCGTGACGCGCCCCGTGCGGCCCACGGACACCTCGATCCCCTCCAACCGGGTGGTGCGCTCCTCGGGCGGGAACTTGTAGGCGATGGCCCAGCGCGGGGCCCGGGCGGTGGAGCCGAGCTTCTCCCGGCGCTCGAGGTCGTCCACCTTCACGACCGCGCCGTCGATCTCGTAGGGCAGGTCGTGGCGGTGGGCCTGCCAGCGGGCGCAGAACTCGGCCACCTGAGCGGCGGTCTCCACGAGCCGGTGCTCCGGATTGACCGCGAAGCCCCACTCGGCGAGCTGGGCGAGCGTCTCGGCGTGGCTCGTGAAGGCGGGCCCGCCGTCCACCTCGCCGAGCTGGTAGCACCACATCGACAGCTCCCGGCGGGCGGTGACCGACGCGTCCTTCTGGCGCAGGGAGCCGGCGGCGGCGTTGCGCGGGTTGCTGGCGACGGGGTGCGGCTTTCGACCCGCCGCCAGGCGCACCCGGTTCTCCTCCTGCTGGGTGACCTGCAGGGCCTCGAACGCCGAGCGGGACATGTACACCTCGCCGCGGACCTCCAGCACGCTCGGTGCGTCCGGCGGCAGCTCCGCCGGGATGTCGGCGATGGTGGCGACGTTGGCGGTGACGTCCTCGCCGGTCTGGCCGTCGCCCCGGGTGGCGCCCTGGACCAGCCGGCCGTCCTCGTACCGCAGCGAGATGGCCACGCCGTCGATCTTGAGCTCGCAGGCGAACCGGCTGCCGGCGCCGGGCTCCTCGGCCAGGCGGCGCTCCAGGCGATCGCCCCAGGCCTCCAGCTCCTCCGGCGAGAAGGCGTTGTCGAGCGACATCATCGGCACCCGGTGGCGCACCGGGGCGAAGGTGGCCGATGGGGCCGCGCCCACCAGGGCCGTGGGCGTGCCCTCCTCCACCAGCTCGGGGTGGGCGTCCTCGAGGGCTCGCAGCTCGCGGACGAGCTCGTCGTACTCGGCGTCGGACACCGTGGGCGCGTCGAGCTGGTGGTAGCGCCGGTTGTGCTCGGTGATCTGGGCCCGCAGGTCACGGGCTCGGCCGAGGAGGTCTGCGGCCGGACCCGCCGGCGGCTCGGAGGGGTCGGCCTCGGTGGTCATCGGCGGCACCCTACCGGGCACCCCTGACGGTCCCGCCGGGGCCCGTGGCCCGGTCCTCGGCCATGAGCCGTCCGGCCCACCGAGCGTGCCCCGGGAGCCTCAAGTCCGCCCCGCACGTGCCGACGGGAGCGGGGCCGGAGACCACCGGCCCCGACCTGAGCCCGAGGGACGCATTCACCCATGACGCTGAACGGCACGCTGGAGGACTTCTCGCCCGCCGGCATCTTGAAGGTCCTGTCCGCCGACGCCCGGACGGGTGCCGTGCGGTTCGGCGGGCCGGCCGGCTGCACCGTCTACCTCCACCGCGGTCAGCTCTACTTCGCCCGCAACGAGGGCACCGACGAGGCGCTGGCCACCGCACTGGTCCGACCGGGTCGGCTGAGCGCCGACGACTGGGGCCGGGCCATCGACGCGTCGGGCGACCGTCCCATGGTGGGCGAGCTGCTCGTGCGCGACGGCGCCATCAGCCCCGACCTGCTCGCCTCGGTGGTCCTCTCGGTGGTCTACGACCCGCTGATCGAGCTGTTCCGCGACGGCAGCGGCGAGTTCGACTTCGAGCCCGACACCGTGCACTGGCTCGGCCCGTTCCGGGCCTTCCCCGTGGACGCGATCATGGGCGAGGTTCGCAAGCGGGTGCGCGAGGTCGACGAGTTCGCCGACACGATCCCCGACCTCGGCGTGTGGGTGGAGGCCAGCCGCACCCTGCCGGGGAACGCCGCGCAGGTGACCATCCTCCGCGAGGACTGGGAGCTGGTGACCGCCCTCTCCGGGCCGCGCACCATCGCCGACCTCGCCATCGAGCTCGGCCGGGGCGCCTACTCGACCGCCCGGGTGGTGCACCGCCTCAGCCAGGCCGGCCTGGTCCAGGTGGTGGCCCACGACCTCGACGCCGACGTCGTCCCGCTCCGCCGGCCCGACGCGTACGGCGACACCGGCCTCGACCTCGAGCTGGATCCGCTGCTCGCCATGGGCCTGCCGCACCGATCGGGCCGCACCCCCCTCGACGAGCAGACGGCCCCCACCGACACCGATCCCCTCACCGCCCACATCGGCGACGCCATCGCCGACGCCCTCGCCGACGCCGACGTGGTGCCGACCGCCTCGTCGAAGCTGAGCGCGGTGCCCGACGAGCGGCGCGAGCCCGAGTCGTTCGCCGAGGCCGTGCCCGAGCCGCCCGCCGACCTCAGCTCCATGACGATCGACGACGCCGAGATCTTCGACGACGTCGAGCCGGCCGAGGCCCCCGCCACCGACGTGCCGTCGAGCAGCTACCGGCTGCCGAGCAGCGCCGCGGAGCCCGCGGTGGACGAGGCGCGCTGGGACGAGAGCCGCCTGGTGGGCGGGGCCGAGCCGCTCCACCACGACGACCTCGCCCCCACCTCGCTCGAGGACCACGGGCCCACCGACCCCAACGCGGTCTGGCTCGCCGACCTGTACTCGCAGTTCATCGACGAGCCCGAGGCCAACGGCGGCAAGAAGCGCCGGCGCGGCGAGCCCAACCCGGTGGACGTGGCGTTCAAGGCGGCCGAACAGGACGGCGAGGCCAAGGTCTCCACCCTCAAGCGCCTGATGAGCGCCCTGAAGAAGCTCTGACCCGGGAGCCGGCCCGTGGGCCGGCGGCGCTCAGGCGCCGACGCTCAGGCGGATGCCCATCACCTGGTCGTGGATCTTCTCCGCGAGCCGCCGGGTGAGGTTGAACACGTGCTCGGCCTGGGTGACGTCGTGCAGGGCCAGGCCGCACACCGGGGTCACGAGCGCCTGGCGGCGCAGCAGCACGGGGTCGCAGCCCGACTGCACCAGCTCGCACCACTGCGACGACAGCTGCCGCCACGAGCGGGACGGCTGCTCGCCGAGGGGCTCGTTGGTGGCCACCGCACCCCAGGCAACCCAGCCGCCGCGCTCGAGGAACGCGCCGAGCGCCCCCGCCGAGCCGGTCACCTCGGCACCCACCGGGAGCGACAGGAGCTGCGGGCCCGCCTGGAGCAGCAGGCGCCAGTCGGTGGGGCCGCAGCAGTGGACGCCGGTGAGGGCCCGGCCCTCGGCCGCCGCCAGGGCGCCCGAGAGCAGGTCGATCACGCCATCGGCGCCGAGGGGCACCTCGGGGCGCAGGCCGCCCACGAGGCCCGGCTCGTCGTAGACGAGCACGAGCGGCACATCGGGCGCCCGGGTGGCGGCCAGGGCGAGCAGGTCCCGGGCCCGGGTGGACACCGCGGTGCCGGCCACCGCGAACGCCAGGTCGGCCGGCACCCCCGCCTGCACGAGCGTGAGCCCGAGGGTGAGCGGTCCGGTGAGCTGCAGCTTGACCGGGCCGGTGCGCCCGGCCACGCGGTCGAGGAACAGTCGCCAGGTGGCGAAGGGCCGCCCGCCGAGGTCCCGGTCGCCGAGCGGTGCGTGCGGGTCGAGCGCGGCGGGGTCGGCCACCGAGAGGGTGCCGTCGTCGGCCACGTGGACGCCGGCGATCCCCCACGCGGCCTGCGGGATCATCTGCTCCAGCGGCTCGAGGGCCGGCACGGTGGGCGCGGCCGGCAGCTCTGGCGTGCGCTCGAGCACGAAGTCGACCGCTGCCCGACGGTCGGTGTGGGGCAGGCTGCCCACCGAGGTGGGCGCGCCGAGCGGGAGCTCCGTCGCCCCTGCTGCGATCCCCTCGCCTGTGCTCACGTGGTTCCCCTCGTGGGTGATCCCCCACCACTGGAATAGCCATCGGCGGCACGTGTCGGCAAATCTCGGGGCCCTGACGCGCGCAGAGCAGCTCGGGGCCTGGCCCGCACGCGTGCGCTGGGTGCTGCTGGCGCTCGCGGCCGGCGGCAGCGTCGGCGACGCCCTCGACGGGCGCAGCGCCCCGGTGGTGGCCGTGACCCTGGCCCTGCTCTGGCTGGGGTGGGCCGGCGGTCTGGTGGCCCTCCTCGTGCCCCGCACCGCCGCGCTCACCGCGCTGCGGATCGTGGTGCCGGCCGGCACCGCCGCGATGCTCGCCACCACCGCGGCGGGCTCGGAGGTCGACGGGTCCGACGTGGCGGCGGTGGCGGTGGCCGCCCTCGCCGCCGCCGCGGTGTTCGTGCCGTGGGTCGGCGAGGCGTGGATCGACGGCTCGTCCTACGGCACCGAGCGGCGCTTCGCCCTCCGCCCGCCGGTGCTGCTGTCGGCCGTGCTCGCCCCGCTCACCTGGCTGCTGGTGGTGCTCGGGGCGTCGGTCGGGCCGCTCCTGCTCGCCGCGCGCCAGTGGGCCCTGGGCGGGGTGGTGCTGGCGGTGGGCCTCGCGGTGGCGTGGGCCGGCAGCCGCTCCCTGCACCAGCTGGCGCGGCGCTGGGTGGTGCTCGTGCCCACCGGCCTCGTGGTCCACGACGCGCTCACCATGCCCGAGCCGCAGCTGTTCCTGCGCACCACCATCGCCCGGCTCGGTCCGGCGCTCGCCGGGGGCGTCGACGACGCCGACGATCTGACCGCGGGGGCGCCGGGCCTGGCCCTCGCCCTCGAGCTCACCGAGCCGCTCGAGGTGCTCCTGCGCACCACCGGCCGCCGCAGCGAGACCAAGGCGTCCACCGCGCTGCTGGTGACCCCCACCCGGCCCGCCCGGCTCCTCGAGGAAGCCCGGGACCACCGCATCCCCGTGGGCTGATCCGCCCGGTCAGCGCCCGGCCAGGCGTACTGGCCCGGGGTCCACGTCGACCGACCACGCCAGGTGCGCCGCACGCCGCATGGCCGCCGGATCGCCGGTGGTCAGGTGGGTCCGGGGCGCCGGCGACGGCCCGCCCGCCGCCTCCGACGTTCGGCCACCCAGGCGGTCGCACAGATCCAGCGCGAGGCGGCCCGCCGGATCCACCAGCTCCACCCCGGGCAGCGCCGCCGCGAACTGCGCCGTCGCCGCCGGGTAGTGGGTGCACGCCAGGACCACGGCGTCCGCGGCGCGCAGCGGGGCGACGATGTGCCGGAGGTCGGCGGCGAAGTCGGCCGACCCGGTGCGTCCCGCCTCGATGTGGGCCGAGAGCGGCTGGGCCACCCGGGAGGCCACGGTGCGACCCGGCCGGGACAGGCCCCGGCGGTACGCGCCCGACGCGATCGTGCGCCGACCGCCGACCACCCCGACCCGATCGGCCCCGGTGGGCACGGCGGCGATGCCGGCGCCGATGATCCCGGTCACCGGGACGGCCAGGCCGGTCAGGCGCGGCGCCACGGTGCTGGCCGCGTTGCAGGCCAGCACGACCTCGGTGCAGCCGCGCGACGCGAGCTCCCCCACCACGGCTCGCAGGCGGGCCGCCAGCGCTGCGGTGGGCACGAGGCCGTAGGGCGCGGCGCCGGTGTCGGACCAGTAGGTGATCGGCAGCGACGGGAGGAGCTCGTCCAGCGCGCGCACCAGCCCGAGCCCGCCGATGCCCCAGTCGACCACCCCGAGGTGGGCCCCAGGCGCGGGATCGGCGGCGACCCCCACGTCAGGGGTAGGACAGCGGCGCGGTGACGCCCTTCGCCACCGGGCCGGAGTCGAAGGCCACCACGCGCTGGTGCGCCGTCACGGTCAGGACCTCGAGGCGACGGCCCGGGAAGCGGCTCTCGAGGTACCAGCGGTACTCGTGCTCGGCCCGGATCGGGTTGTGGCGCACCATCGCCTTCCAGTCGGGGTGCGAGGTCAGCGCCTCGAGGTCCCTGGCGAACTCGGGACGGCGGCGGGGCACGCCGAGGTGGTGGGCCGTGGAGCGGGCGAGCAGCGGCAGGTCTCGGGCCTGCACCGGCTTGGCCACCATGTCGACGATCCAGATGCGCCCGCCCGGAGCCAGCACCCGGCGGACCTCGGCCATCAGCGGGTCCCAGTCGAGGTAGCGGAACGACAGGAACGACACGAACACGTCGGCCGAGTCGTCGGGGGCGTCGATCACCGGGCCGACGATGCGGTCGAACCGCAGACGGGCGCGCTCGGCGCTGCGATCACGCGCTCGGGCCACCATCTCCACCGAGTCGTCGAGCCCGAGGCCATCGGCCACGTCGCCCCGATCGTCGAGGGCGCGCAGCAGGGCGCCGTTGCCGCACCCCACCTCGACCAGGCGGAGGGGCCGACCGAGCTCGGCGCGCGCCTCGTCGGCGCGCGCCGTGACCCACGCCCACTCGGCCTCGCGCACCCGGATGTCGACGTAGGCGCGGTCGTAGAGCTCGGCGACGCGGTCGTAGGACGTGGTGGCGTCGGGCGGGGCCGGGACGCACTCGATCATCGGGTCGACCGCCACGCCGCGGTACTTGCGGATCGAGCCGACCAGCCCGTGCGATCGGCGGCCCGGCGTGGCCACGAGGTAGAGGTCCCGCCGGCGCTCAGGGTGGCGACCGGCCCAGGCGAAGCGCTCCGGGTGGGCCGAGACGGTGGTGTAGTCCTGGTTGCCGTAGGTGGTCACGCCGAAGGTGCGGGCGAAGAACGGGGCGAACCAGCGGGCGGTCCGGCAGGCGTGGAACCACGCCCGGCCGTCGGGGGCGAACGGGATCGCCATCGTGCGCCACTCGTGGGGCGAGAACTGCTCGGGCCAGTCCACCGACCCGAACATCGGGCCGTACATGCCGGCGTGGCCCACGAAGTGGAGCTCGGCGATGGCACGCCCCTCGCCCACCAGGCGGGCCATCTCGGCGGCGAAGTCGGCCTTGCCCACCAACGCCGCCACCTGCACGTCGGCCTCGGGGTGCTCGGCGCGGAGCCGCCGGGCCATCGTCTCGGCCGCCACCGCGAACGATGCCGAACCGCCCCGGTAGCGGGTGGTGTGCGCCACCCAGATCACCGGCCGACGGTCGCCGGCAGGCTCGGCTCCCCCGCCGTCGGGCGAAGCGGCGGCGCCGGCGGTGGCCGCCACCGTGAACGGGACCCGCTCGTGGTCGCCCGCCGGGATCCACGCGCCGTGGTCGCCGCCCAGCAGCAGCACCTCCCGGTTCGCCAGGTCGAACACGCGGGTGCGGCCCGGAGGCGGGGCGTACACGTGCAGGGTGAGCCCGCCCGCCTCGTCGGCACCCATGGCGTGCACCACCTCGGGACCGAAGGCGTAGACCTCGCCGGTGGTGCGGGGGGCGCGGGCACCGGCCACGAGGCGGTCGCCGTCCCACGAGTAGCGCACCTCGTCGAAGCGGCCGGCGAGGACCGTCACCGCACCCGACGCCCCGCCGTGGTCGTGGGGCGCGCACCGGCTCGACGGAGCCCACCGGGCCACCATCACCTCAGCGTCGTCGTCGGCCCGCAGGATGTGGCGCGAATAGGGCACGTCGGGCTCGGGCTCGGGCGCCGCGGCCTCGAACGCGGGCCGGGCGGCCACGAGGTCGGCCACCAGCTCGGGAGGCGGTGCGTGCCCCGCCACGGCCGCGGCCACGAGCCGATCGAGCAGCGGGACCAGAGCGCCGTCGTCCACGGGCCGAGTCAACCACACGTCGACAGCAGGGCCGAGCCCGTCAGCCGAGCCGGAACGGGGCGGCCACCACCAGCTCCACGTTGCGGTCCTCGGGCAGCCCGAGCAGGTCCATCGGCTCGAACCAGCGGTCGTCGTTCACGGCCAGCTCGCGGCTGATCGAGGCCAGGCGTTCGGGCGTCCAGCCCTCGTCGGAGCGATACGGCACCAGGGGCGGCGCGGCGTGGTCGAGCACGGTCACGAGGATCGAGATCGTGTCGTCGCCGTTGTCGAAGAGCTCGAGCGTCCGGCCCTGCTGGGCGAAGTCGATCGCGCTCGACGTGTTGACCTCCCAGAACCCCGAGCCCGGGCCGCCACCGGGCCGGGGGTGGGGGTGGATCCGGTGCTCGTGGGAGTGCCCGTCGATCCACAGCACCACGTTGGGGAAGCGCTCCAGCAGGGCGACCAGGTCCGGGCCGAGGGTGCGCGGCCCCGGGTCGACCTCGTCGTCTCGGGTGTTGTCCATGGTCCAGGAGTTGTGGTGGCTCGCCAGCACCACGAGGCGGTCGGTGCCCTCGCCGGTGACCCACTCCCCCCGCGGGTCCCGCCAGCGGCTGTGGTGGCGCTCCAGCTCGGCCTCCAGCCAGGCGGTCTGGCGCGGGCCCATCGCGCCGCCGTCGCCGTTCGTGTGGTTGCAGGTGTCGAGGCCGATGACCTGGACGTGCTCCCCCTCGGCGCGAGACCACCACGACGTGCCCTCGGCCAGGTTGGCGGGCGTGAACCCGTGGCCCGCCGGACCGGGGCCGTCGCCGTCGGCGCCGTCGGCCAGCAGCTCGGCGAGGTAGCGGTCGAGGGTGAGGCAGCGACGGGCGTCGGGGTCGGGGGTCACGCCGTGCACGCCGGGACCGCCCGACCAGCGCGCCCACCGGTCCGGGTCGGGGCCGAGGAGCGTGGCGTGCACGATGGCCCGGATCAGGCCGACGGCGTTGGCGGGCTTGCGGGACGCGCCCACGAGCATGGGCTCGACCAGGTCGATGCGCAGGCCGGTGGTGGTGCCGAAGGTGCCGCTGAAGATCTGGTCGTGGTTGCCGAAGACCGCCAGCCACGGCACGTCGAGGCCCACCGGCTCGAAGGTGGACACCGCGGCGTCGAGGAAGCCGGGCAGGTGGGGGAAGCCGTGCTTCTGGCGGAAGTCCCAACCGGGCCGGTCGGGGTGCCACACCGTGCGCCACGCCGAGCGCTGGAGGCCCTCGTAGCGATCGGGCGCACCGGTGTTGGGGGTCACGGTGCGCCCGGCCAGCACGTCGAGCCACCACCGCACCTCCGATGCCGTGCGGTTGTCGGTGTTGTCGCCGGTCTGGATGCACCAGGCCATGGGCGCCCCGCTCACCGGGCTGGTGGCCACGGCGTTGGTGGCGGCCACCAGGCGGTCGAGCACCTGGGTGGTGCAGGTCTCCTGCGGACGGTGGCCGCCGTCGGACCCGGGGTTCACCCAGCCGTAGGCCTCACCGCCCTCCATGCGGGCGGGCGACTGGGCGTCGCACACGTGAACGTCGGTGTGGTGGGCGACGTAGAGGAGCGAGCGCCTCGTGGCCGCCCGGTCGGGGCTCGGGGGCCGGCCCAGGTCGGTGCGGAGCAGGTGGTCCTCGCCGGCCGCCCAGCCGAGGCGGCGGTAGCGGCCCCGGCCGATCGGCCGGATGGTGGCGTCGACGGTGGAGAACCCGGGCTCACCCGGGGCTCGGCTCCCGGTGGGCTCGCCGGGGTGCTCGGCCAGGCCGCCGGCCCACGGCCCGTGGGCCCGCACCAGCTGCGCCTGGCGGCGGGACCGCGCCAGCCGCCGCACCACCTTGGCCACCGAGTTGTGCTGGTGCTGGGGCATCGCGGCTCATCGTCGCACGGCGCGGTCGCCGCTGTCTGTGGCACCCGCCACGCCTCGGGCCTTCTCCCACGCCGCCGCACGGCGGCTGCCGCAAGGTGGCTGCCGCATCAGGTGGCTGCAGATGTCGGCGCCCAGGCCACACGACTGCTGCCGCCTCGGTTCGGTCACCGGGTTGCGATCTCAGGTGGCTGCAGTTGTCGGCGCCCAGGGCAAGCAGGTGCTGCCACCTGTCGGCCGGACCGGCGTCAGGTGGCGGTGCCGCCGCCGACCACGAGGTCGTCGACGTAGGCCACCACGCTCTGGCCCGCGGCCACCCGGCGCTGCGGCTCGGCCCATCGGACCACGGCTCCCCCGTCGCGGTCGGTCACCACGCGGGCGGCCTTCGGCCGGCCGTGTGCGCTGACCTGCACCGCCACGTCGCCCGACTCGGGCCCGGCCGACCACGCCCAGCCCGCCACCAGCTGCTCGGCCACGAGCAGATCCTCGGGTCCGCCGACGGTGACGGTTGCCGTCGCCCGGTCGATCCCCACCACGTAGCGAGGGTCGGTGCCACCGGGCAGGCCCAGGCCCTTGCGCTGCCCGAGGGTGACCAGCTCCACGGCGGCGACGTGACCGACGGCGGTGCCGGCGACGTCGACCACCCGGGCCGGCGTGAGCGGGATCCGATCGCCGAGGAACGACCCACGGCCCTGGGCCTTCGTGATGAAGCAGACGTCCTGGCTGTCGGGCTTGGACGCGGTGCGCAGGCCGGCTGCGGCGGCGTGCGCCCGGACCTGGTCCTTGTGGAGGCCGCCGATGGGCAGGAGCGTGCGCGACAGGCGGTCCTGGTCGAGCACGTGGAGGACGTAGCTCTGGTCCTTGTCGGCATCGGCGCCGCGTGCGATGCGCCGGGTGCCGTCGGGCAGCTGGACGACGCGGGCGTGGTGGCCGGTGGCCACGGCGTCGAAGCCGAGCCGGCGGGCCCGCTCGTCGACGGCCGCGAACTTGATGTGGCGGTTGCACTCGATGCACGGGTTGGGGGTGCGGCCGGCGGCGTGGTCGGCGGCGTAGGGGGCGACGACGTGCTCGGTGAAGGCGTCACCGAAGTTGAACGTGTGGTGGTCGATGCCGAGGTGGTCGGCCACCCGCCGGGCGTCGTCGACGTCGCTGATCGAGCAGCAGCCCGAGTCGCTCTCGCCGCCCCAGAGCTTGAGGGTGGCGCCCACCACCTCGTGGCCCTCGTCGACGAGCAGCGCGGCGGCCACCGACGAGTCGACCCCGCCCGACATCATCACGAGCACCCTCACCGGGCCGACACCTCTGCCGGTGCTGTCGCTCCCCGGGCCCGGGCGACGGCGTCCGGGAGCACGGCGAGCACGGCGTCGACGTCGGCGTCGGTGCTGCACCATCCGAGGGACAGGCGGAGGGCGCCGGCCGCCAGCTCTGGCGCCACGCCCATGGCGGCGAGCACGTGCGACGGCTCCGACGCGCCGCTCGAGCAGCTCGAGCCCCACGACGCCGCAACGCCGGCCCGATCGAGCAGGAGCACGAGCTCCTCCCGGTCGACCCCGGCGAAGCAGGCGAGGACGGTGCCGGGCATGCGACGGTCGGGCTCGGGGGGACCGAGGACGACGGCGTCGGACACCTGCTCGCCGATGCCGGCGACGAGCCGGGCGCGCAGGGCCTCCACCCGCGCCGCGGTGGCGGCGCGGTCCCGGACCGTGGCGGCGAGGGCGGCGGCGAACCCGACCGCCCCGACCAGGTTCGGGGTGCCGGCCCGGCGCTCGCGCTCCTGCCCGCCGCCGCGGAGCAGCGGGGCGAGCGGGGTGCCGTCGCGCACCACCAGGGCGCCGATCCCGGGCGGGCCCCCTACCTTGTGGGCGCTCAGCGTGACCAGGTGGGCGGCGGCGGTGTGCGACGCCAGGTCGATCCAGGGCGCGGCCGCGACCGCATCGGTGTGGACGAAGGTGTCCGGCGAGCAGCGCCGGACCAACTCGGCTACCCCGGCCACGGACTGCCCGGTGCCCACCTCGTTGTTGGCGAGCATGGCCGAGACGAGGCCGATCGGCGGGCCGGCTCCCAGCTCGCGCTCGAGGGCGGCCAGGTCGATGCGACCGTGGTGGTCGGTGGCCACCGTCGACCCGCCGGCCGCCCGCACCGGACCCAGGACGGCGTGGTGCTCGGCGCCCGAGCAGAGGGGCCGCCGACCCGTGGCCTGGGTGATCCCGGCGATCGCCAGGTTGTCGGCCTCGGTGCCGCCGGAGGTGAAGATGACCTCGCCCGATCGGGCGCCGACCGCATCGGCCACCGCGTCGCGGGCGTCGTCGAGCAGCCGACGGGCCTCCCGGGCGAGGCGGTGCGCGCCCGACGGGTTGCCGAGGCTGCCGGCCAGCACGGGCTCCATGGCCGCGATCGCCTCCGGCCGCAGCGGCGTGGTGGCCGCGTGGTCCAGGTAGGCGTCGGGCATGCCCGCCAGGCTACGACCCGCCCCGATCGCGCCCCGCAGCCCGTTGGCGCAGATTCTGCGCAGAATCTGCGCGCCGTTCTTGTGCCCACACTCGCCGGATCTGGCGAAGGCGAGTACAAGAAGGGACCGCCGCTGCCCGCCCACCGTTCCTGTGCCCAGGTTCGCCGGATCTGGCGAATGCCAGCACCAGAACGGTCGGCCGCCGCACCGCCGGCGGTTCTGTGTCCCGGAGCGGTCACGGGTGACCGCTCCCAGCCTCAGAAGCGGTCCGGCGAATCTGCGCGGAATCTGCGCCTGCGAGACTGCGGCGATGGACGGGTACGACGCCTCCACCTACGGCGAGCGCTTCGCCGACGTGTACGACGACTGGTACGCGTTCCGCGACGACACGCCGGCGTGCGTCGAGGCCATCGCCGCCCTGGCCGGCGGCGGCGAGGTCCTGGAGCTCGGCGTCGGCACCGGCCGGCTGGCGATCCCGCTGGCGGCCCGAGGCCTGGCCGTCACCGGCGTCGACACGTCCCCCGCCATGCTCGAGCGCCTTGCGGCCAAGCCGGGCGGCGACGCCGTCACCGCCGTCCTCGGCGACATGGCCGACCCGCCGGTGGGCGACGCCACCTTCGCCGTGGTCTTCGTGGCCTACAACACGCTCTTCAACCTCGTGGGCGACGGTGACCAGCAGCGCTGCCTCGCCAACGCCGCCGCCCGCCTCGCCCCCGGCGGATCCCTGGTGATCGAGGCGTTCGTGCCCGACCCCGACCACGCCGGCAACGACGGCCTCACCGTGCGGGAGATCACCGCCGACCAGGTGGTGCTCAGCATCAGCCGCTCCGACCCCGCCCGCCAGGAGGTGCTCGGCCAGTTCGTCGACATCACCGAGGCGGGCATCACGCTCCGCCCCTGGCACGTCCGCTGGTCCACCCCCGAGCAGCTCGACGCCATGGCCACCGCCGCCGGCCTCGCCCTCCAGCGCAGAGCCGCCGACTGGACCGGCACCCCCTGGACCGACGACGCCCCCACCCACGTGAGCACCTACCGCCACGCCTGAGCCTCCGCCCCCAGAGATCTCGCCCCACGCGTGGTGCAGGATGGCCACCCCGACCTCTCTCTGGGTGTGAGGATGACCGTGGCGCACGACCGGGACCAGGAGCTGGCCTTCGACCGCTTCGTGCGCGAGGTGGAGCCCCGCCTGCGCCGGGCGCTCGTGGCCGCCTACGGCCCCGACACCGGCCGGGACGCCACCGTCGACGCCCTGGGCTGGGCCTGGGCCAACTGGGACCGGATGGAAGCCCTCGACAACCCCGCCGGCTACCTCTACCGCGTGGGCCAGACCAAGGCCCGCGAGGCCCGACGGCCGCTCCGCTCGGTGACGCCGGAGCCCGCCGCGGTGGACGACCGGGCGCCGTGGGTGGAGCCCGAGCTCGAGCCGGCGCTGCTCGCCCTGACCGAGCCGCAGCGGGTGGCCGTGGTGCTCTGCCACGGGTTCCAGTGGACCCACCGGGAGGTGGCCGAGCTGCTCGACGTGTCGTCGTCGACGGTCCAGAACCACGTCGAGCGCGGCCTCGCCCACCTGCGACGCGCCCTGGAGGTGCACGATGCCTGACCTCGGAGACCAGCTCCGACGCTGGACGGACCAGGCCCGGCCGGTGACCGCGGAGGAGGCCCGCCACCGCGCCGCGGCCGACCTGGACCACCAGCCCCGGCGCCCGGACCGCCGGGCCTGGCTGGCCGTGGCCGCCGTGGTGGTGCTCCTCGTGGGCATCGGCGTGGCCGTCGTCGCTCGCTCGGACGACGACGCCGGCGACGTCCGCACCGTCCCCTCCCCCACGACCACCGCCCCCGGCGGCCCGACGACCACCACGGAGCCGACAGCGACCTCGACGACCGCCGGCGCCGGCGAACCCGCCGCGTCCGGGCCGGCCACGTTCGTGGCCCACGACCCACAGCACCGCCTCGTGCTGCTGGACAGCCGGACCGGCGACCTCGTGCGGGTGCTGGCCACCTTCGACGACCCCGACGCGGAGGTCCCCGAGGGCGAGCCCGCAGGCATGGGCCGCTACCTGGGCCCGATGGCCGTGGGCGCCGACGGCTTCGTGTACTACGAGACCTGCTGCGAGCCGGCCGTGGGCGAGATCTTCCGGGTGCCCGTGGAGGGCGGCGAGCCCGAGCGGGTCACCTACGGCACCGACCCGGCCATCAGCCCCGACGGGACCGAGCTCGCCGTGGTCGAGGTCCAGGCGCTGAAGGTGCGGGACCTGCGCACCGGCGAGGAGACCCGCTAC
>JAHBSN010000289.1 GCA_019639095.1 Actinomycetota bacterium | reverse complement strand
AGGTCGACCTCGTGCAGGGGGCGGGCGCCATCGGCCAGCTCCACGCCCACCACCCGGTAGCCGGCGGAGCGCACGGCGGCCACGGCGGTGGCGGGATCCGGCTCGTGGTGGAACGTCAGGAACCGCTGCGAGCCGAGGGCGGTCTTCTGGGTGCTCGCGTGCGTCTCCAGCGCCGTCTGGCCGGTGATCCAGATGTCGTCGACCCGCATGGCCGCCGCGGTGCGGATGATCGACCCCACGTTGAACGGCGTGGCCACCGAGTCCAGCAGGAGCGCCACGCGCCCCGGCGCCCGCCGTCGCCACTCGCGGTGCAGCCGCTTGAGCTCGGTGCTGCCGAGCGAGCGGCTCACGACCCCTCCGCCGCGTCGACCACCAGCACCCGGTACCCGCCCCGCGACGCGACCCGGCGGGTGGGCCAGCCCTGGTCGTCCAGCCAGCGCGCCAGCGAGTCGGCACCGAGGTGCTTCTGCACCACGAGGCACGCCGAGCCCGTGGTGGGCCGCAGGCGACCCAGCCAGCTTCGGAGGAGGTCGTGGAGGACGGCCTTGCCCACGCGGATCGGCGGGTTCGACCAGATCTGGTCCGCCACGAGGTCGGCGGGGACCTCCTCGGGAGCGACCACCCGGACCTGGTCGGCCACGCCGTTCGCCGCGGCGTTCGCCCGGCAGAGGTCCCGGGCCCGCTCGTTCACATCGACCGCCCACACCACGGCCTCGGGTCCGGCCCGGAGGGCGAGGGCCACGGCGATCGGTCCGTAGCCGCAGCCGACGTCGACCAGCGTGCCGCCGACGGCCACCGGCGGTCCCTCGGCCAGGAGCACGCGGGTGCCCGGGTCCACCTGCTGGGCGGAGAAGACCCCCCGATCGGTGGCCAGCGTCACCAGGCGGCCCTCGGGGAGCACCAGCTCCACCCGGCGCAGGGCCGACGGGGCGCCGGGGCGGGAGGTGAAGTAGTGGTCGCCCGACGCGGGCTGGGGGAGCGGCACCGTGGCGACGGTAGCCTGGACCCCATGGCCGCCTACGAGATCCGCGTCATCGGAGACCCCGTCCTGAAGCAGCAGGCCGCGGAGGTCACCGACATCGACGCCAAGCTCGTGCGCCTGGTCGACGACATGGTGCAGACCATGTACGACGCCCCCGGCCTCGGCCTGGCCGCGCCGCAGGTGGGCGTCCAGAAGCAGCTGTTCGTGTGGGACCTGGGCGATGGCACCGGTCCCCACGCCATGATCAACCCGCAGATCGCGGAGTCCGCGGGCGAGTGGGTCTACGAGGAGGGCTGCCTGTCGGTGCCCGGGCTGTCGTGGGAGATCGTGCGGCCCAAGGACGTCCACGTCGTGGGACGGGACCTCGACGGCAACGAGGTGTCCTACGAGGCCACCGAGCTCGCCGGGCGCATGTTCCAGCACGAGCTCGATCACCTCGCCGGGATCCTGCTGGTCGAGCGGCTCGACGAGGACCAGGCCCGCCAGGCCCGCCGCCAGGTGCGCGACCTCATGCTCGGGTTCTCCGAGGACCCGCCGCCCAAGCGCGGCCTGCTCCTGCGCTGACCACGGTGCCCTCCTCCGCCCCGTCCGGCGCGGCGCTGCCGACGCGCCCGCGCCATCCGCGCCGCCTCGTGTACCTCGGCACGCCGAAGATGGCCGTCCCGCCCCTCCACGCCCTGTGCGACGCCGGGTTCGAGGTGGCCCTCGTGGTGACCGGCGCCGACAAGCGCCGGGGGCGGCGGGCCGAGCCCAGCCCCACACCGGTGAAGCTGGCCGCCATCGAGCGGGGTCTACCGGTGTCGCACGACCTGGCCGACGTCCCCGGCGCGGGTGCCGACCTCGGGGTCGTGGTGGCCTACGGCCGCATCCTGCGTCGGGAGCTCCTCGAGGTCCTCCCCATGGTGAACCTGCACTTCTCGCTGCTGCCCCGTTGGCGGGGCGCGGCGCCGGTGGAGCGGGCCCTGCTGGCCGGCGACCAGCGCACCGGGGTGTGCGTCATGGCGGTGGAGGAGGGGCTCGACACCGGAGGCGTGTACGCCCGGGCCGACCTCGCCATCCGGCGCACGAGCACCGCCGCCGAGCTGGGCGGTCAGCTCACCGAGCTGGGCAGCGCGCTCCTGGTGGACGCCCTGCGGACCGGGCTCGGCGAGCCGGAGCCCCAGGTGGGCGAGCCCACCTACGCCGCCAAGCTCGGCACCGACGACCTGCGCCTGCGCTGGGCCCGACCGGCCGCCGAGCTCGACCGGCTGGTGCGGGTGGGCGGCGCGTGGACCACCTTCCGGGGCCGCCGGCTGAAGGTCGGCGCGGCCCGCCCGTGGCCGGCCGACGGCCACGGCGGCCGGCCGGGCGAGCTGCGCGACGACCGCGTGGTCACGGGCGACGGTCTGCTGCAGCTCGTGGAGGTGCAGCCCGAGGGCCGCCAGCCCACCCCGTTCGCCTCGTGGGCCAACGGGGCCCGGCCCGCCGACGGCGAGCTGCTGGGCGAGGAGCCGGCGTGAGCGCGCCCGCCCGACGGCGATCGCCTCGGCCCGGCGCCCGTCGGGAGCCCGCAGGAACGAAGAGCCACCCGCCCGACGCCCGGCGGGTGGCCGTGGAGGCGCTCGTGCGCATCGAGCGCGACGGCGCCTACGCCAACCTCGTGCTGCCCAAGCTGCTCGAGCGGTCCCGCCTGGCCGAGCGCGACCGCGCCTTCGCCACCCAGCTCGTCTACGGCACGGTGCGCGCCCGCCGGGCGTGCGACTGGTTCGTGGACCGGTTCGCGCTGGGCGAGCTCGATCCCGAGGTGCGGGCCGCCCTGCGCCTCGGCACCTTCCAGCTGCGCATCCTCGGCACGCCGGCCCACGCCGCGGTGTCGGCCACGGTGGACACGGTGCCCCGACGGGCGCGAGGCCTGGTGAACGCCGTGCTCCGCAAGGTGGCCGAGGCCGACGACGCTTGGCCGTCGGAGGCGGTTCGGCTCTCCTACCCCGACTGGGTGGTCGACCGCCTCGTGGCCGACCTCGGTCCCGAGGACGCGGTGGGAGCGCTCGAGGCCATGAACGGTGCCGCTGCCGCGGTCGAGCGGGCCGACGGCTACACCCAGGATCCGGCCAGCCAATGGGTGGCCCGGGCGGTGGGTGCCCGCCCGGGGGAGCTCGTGCTCGACCTGTGCGCCGCCCCGGGCGGAAAGGCCACGGCCCTCGCCGGAGACGGGGCCAAGGTCGTGGCGGCCGATCGGCGGGTGGCCCGTGCCGGCCTGATCACCGGCAACCGGGCTCGGGTCGGGCTGGACCCCCACCAGCTCGCCGTGCTGGCGGCCGACGGGCTGCACCCGCCGTTCGCTCCGGGCGCCTTCGATCGCGTCCTGGTCGACGCGCCGTGCTCGGGCCTCGGCTCCCTGCGTCGCCGCCCCGACGCCCGGTGGCGGCTCGATCCCGAGGCCCCGGAACGGCTCGCCGAGCTCCAACGGGGCCTGCTGGGGGCCGCAGCTCCCCTCGTGCGCCCCGGGGGCACCCTCGTCTACTCGGTGTGCACCCTCACCGAGGCGGAGACCACCGCGGTCGCCGAGGCCTTCGCCGCCGACCACCCGGGTTGGCAGCCCGTGCCCGTGCCCGGATCGCCGTGGGCCTCGTGGGGGACCGGTGCGCTCCTGCTGCCCCAGGCCGCCGGCACCGACGGCATGGCCCTGTTCGGCTGGCGGGCGCCCACGGCGGGGGCAGCATGAGCGCGGTGCCGGGGCGGGCGGCCGGCCCGGGGTGGTTGGCCCGCGTGGTCGTGGTGTCCGACGGCGTGGCCGACGGCTCGCGCGAGGACCGCGGCGGTCCGGCGGTCCGTGAGGCGCTGGAGGCCGTGGGCGCCGTGGTGGAGGCGGTCGTGGTCTCCGCCGACGGCGTCGATGCGGTGGCCGACGCCCTTCGGGCCCAGACCGCCGGCTTCGCCGGGCTCGTCGTCACCACGGGCGGCACGGGGTTCGGGCCGCGGGACCTCACGCCCGAGGGAACCCGGGTGGTGCTCGACCGGGAGGCCCCGGGCCTCGCCGAGGCGATGCGCCTCGTGAACCCCTTGGGACGCCTGTCGAGGGGGATCGCCGGCACCGCGGGCACGGCCCTGGTGCTCAACGTGCCCGGCTCGCCCCGGGGGGCGGTCGAGTGCCTGGAGGCCGTCCTCGACGTCGTGCCCCACGCGCTGGCGCTGCTGGCGGGAGACCGGCCGCACTGAGCACCGGTCGCGGCGCAAACGATCGGTGTTGTCCGCGACCGATGACGAGTCGTAGAGTGACGCCACAACCAGAACCGAAGACCGCCCCCTCGCGGGGCTGGGTGCAAGTCCCAACCGGCGGTACAGCCCGCGAACCCCGACCTCCCGGCCGGGGCCGATCCGGTGGAATCCCGGAGCCGACGGTGAAAGTCCGGATGAGAGCGAGGGTGCGCGTCGTGCTCCTCCGCGCGCCGCGTGCCCGTTGACGAACGGAACCCACGTGCACGACTCCGAGGCCATGGCGCAGGCGGTCACCCTCGCCGCCGCGGTGCGCGTGGCCACCTCGCCCAACCCCTGGGTGGGCTGCGTGATCGAGGCGGCCGACGGCCGGGTCTTCGGCGGCGCCACCGAGCCGCCCGGCGGCGCCCACGCGGAGGTGGCGGCGCTGCGAGCCGCCGGCGGTGCCGCCCGCGGCGCCACGGCGTGGGTCACGCTCGAGCCCTGCTCCCACACCGGCCGCACCGGTCCCTGCGCCGACGCCCTCGTGGAGGCCGGCGTCGCCCGGGTGGTGGTGGCCCTCGAGGACCCCGACCCCCGGGTGGCGGGTCGGGGGATCGAGCGGCTGCGCGCCGCCGGGGTGGACGTGGAGGTGGGGGTGGAGGCCGACGCCGTGCGCGAGCAGCTCGCCCCCTACCTCAAGCACCGCAGCACCGGTCGGCCGTGGGTGGTCCTCAAGCTGGCGTCGAGCCTCGACGGCCGCACGGCGGCGCCCGACGGCACCAGCCAGTGGATCACCGGCGGGGCGGCCCGGGCCGACGCCCACCAGCTGCGCGCCGAGAGCGACGCGATCGTGGTGGGCGCCGGCACGGTGCGGGCCGACGACCCCTCGCTCACCGTGCGCCACGTGCCGGGCCGCAGCCCGATGCGGGTGGTGCTCGGCA
>JAHBSN010000288.1 GCA_019639095.1 Actinomycetota bacterium | reverse complement strand
GTGACCATCGGCGAGATCTCGTCGCTCCTGTCGGGTGAGGCCGGTGTCGCCACCGCCATCAAGCAGCAGCGCTTCCGCCTCATCCCGGGCCTCACGACGCTCACCCAGTTCGGCCCGGCCGCTGCGGTCCTCGCCGGGTGGCTGCCGCGGGCGGAGTGGCCTCGCGTGCGTCGTCGCTTCTGGGTGCTGTTGGTGCTGGCTGCCACCCGGAGCGTCCTGATGTCCGAGCGGCTGGCGCTGATCGAGCTGCTGGTCCCGTTCGGCATCGCGGTGGCGTGCCGCCACTACCGGTCCGGCTGGAGGCCGCGCCCACGTGTGGCGTTGGCGCCCCTGATCGGTCTCGTCGTGTTGATGGTGGGGTTCACCGCCTTCGAGACCACTCGGTCCTGGGGCTACTACGCGGACGACGACCAGTCCCTCGTGGCGTTCGGGGCAACGCGGCTCGAGGGGTACTACGTGACGGCGTTCAACAACGCCGAGCTCAACTGGCGCCACCGCGACGAGCTGTACCCGCTCCCGTACAACACCCTCGAGTTTGTGTGGCAGGCACCGCTCGTCTCCGATGTCCTCGCCTACCCCGCCATCACCGGGGTGGACCCCCGTGATCGATACGAGGAGCTGCTCACCCAGGAGGTCAACCCGGAGTTCGCCAATCCGGGCGGATTGGGGGTGGCGTTCGCTGACTGGGGCCTGGTTGGGGGCAGCGTGGTGTGTGCCCTTCTGGGCTTCGTCGCTCGCCGCTGCTTCGACAGCATGTCGGCGGGACGGGAGCTGGGTGAGTTGCTCTATCCGCTGGTGGCCCTGTCGCTCGTCGAGCTCCCGCGCTTCTGGTACATCACCTCCGGGCGCCTCTTCCCGAGCATCGTCGCCCTGTCCCTGGCGGCTCTGGGCGGGGTCGACGTCAAGCGGCGCGCCCGCTATGGCGCCTAGGAGCCGGCGGGTTCGGTCGCCCGCCGGTGACCGCCTGGACGCCGCGCTTCTGGCATGCACCCACAGGCGCCACGACCCGCTATCCGGCGAGCGGCAGGCGGCCGCGCCGGCCGCGTGACACCAGCACGATGGCCGCGCCGGCACCGGCGGCGGCGGTGGCCGCGGCGATGCCGCCCAAATAGGCCGCGCGCCGGGCCGTGAGGCTGGCCCGGGCCGCGCCGCGCTCGCTTGCGGCCTCGAGGGAGGCGAGTACGTCGCCCAGCAGACCAGGTGGTGGCGGCGCCACCTGGGGCCCCAGCGTGGCCATGATCCGCAGCAGGCGCCGGTAGCGAGCCAGCTCGGCCTGGCACCGCAAGCACGTCTCGACGTGGCGGCGGTCTGCCCGATCGAGTCGGAGGCTGCCGTCGACCACGCCGGCCAGGGCGGGCAGGACGTCGTCACACGGCACGGGCCTGCTCCTCCGGCTCGCCGGCGACGTCCTCGTCGATCCGGGTCGGGAACACCTGGGCGCGAAGGCGACGACGAGCGCGGTGCAGGCGCACCTTGGCCGCCGACTCCGAGATTCCGAGCTCATCGGCGATCTCGGCGTGGTTCAGGTCGTACACATCGCGCAACACGACCACCGCTCGCAGCCGCGGCGGCAGCTCCTCGATGGCGGCCTCCACCCGGCTGCGCAGGGTGGAGGCATCGGCGGCCAGGACCGGGTCGCGGTCCGGGTGGTGGTCGGTGATCGCCATCTCGTCGTCGAGCGGCTCGTGGCGCGCGCGGCGGCGGCGTCCGAGCTGGTTGGAGGCGCAGTTCGCCGTGATGCGGTACAGCCAGGTGGTGAACTGGGCATCGCCCCGGAACCGTCGGATGGAGCGGAACGCTCGCAGGTACGCCTCCTGCACGACCTCGCGGGCGTCGTCCTCGTCCGACACCAGGCGCCGAGCGAGGGTGAACGTGTCGGCGTGGGTACGCCGCACCAGCTCGCCGAAGGCGCTGCGGTCGCCGCCGCGAGCCGCGTCCACGAGGGCGTCGTCGGAGGCGGCGTGGGGATCGTGCAGATGCATCGGAGGTTCCGACCGGACGGCGACGAGAGGCGTTACGGCCACCGGTTCGCCGTTGGGGTCGACGAGGCCGAAGCCGTGATCGGCACTGTCCATGGCTCCAGCCTGCCACGCCGGCTCTCCGGCCACCCGGCAGTGGCCGAAGCCGCTTGGAGGATGGCGGTGCCGCATGGATAGAGTGGTCCGTCGAGCATGAACCCCGAGGGCAGTAGCTCAACTGGCAGAGCACCGGTCTCCAAAACCGAAGGTTGTGGGTTCGAGTCCCTCCTGCCCTGCTCTTGATCTGACCACGACGAACGGCGCCGAGGCTGGCCGATGGCGATGAACCGAGAGACCAAGCGCCTGCTGCAGAAGCAGGGCCAGCTGTCCGAGGACGGCACCCCCAAGGCGAGCCGTCGTCCCGCGCCGTCGCCCAACGCGCCCCGCGAGCCGCGCACCAAGCCCCGCCAGTTCGTGCGGGAGGTGAACGCCGAGCTCCGCAAGGTCGCCTGGCCCACCCGATCTGAGACCCTGAACCTCTCGCTCATCGTGTTGATCTTCCTGGTCGTGATGACGGCGCTGATCGCCGGACTGGACTACGGCTTCTCCAAGGCCGTCCTCTTCATCGTCGATCAGTGACCACCGCCGAAGCCTCGGCGTCCCTCTCGCCCACCCCGGTGCCCTTCCCATGAGCCTCAACGAACCCACCTCTGCCCCCGAGACCGACCTCGAGCCTGCCGCCGACGCCGAGCCCAGCGCCGACGCCGTGGAGGCGGCCGACGCCCCGGCCGAGGAGACCGCCGCCCCCGAGGCGGCCGGCGAGGTCGTCGTCGATCCCGAGACCGGCGAGATCCTCGAGGGCTCGGCGGTGGCCGACGAGGACCTGATCGCCGAGGCGCCGGCTCCGGAGAGCCCCGCCGATCGGCCTGGCCGGTGGTTCGTGGTCCACACCCAGTCGGGCTACGAGAAGAAGGTCAAGCAGAACCTGGAGGCCCGCACCCAGTCCATGAACATGGAGGGGCGCATCCACGAGGTCGTCATCCCCATGGAAGACGTCATCGAGTTCAAGAACGGCAAGAAGGTCGTCGTCCAGAAGAAGATGTTCCCGGGCTACCTGCTCGTGCGCTGCCACCTCGACGACGACTCCTGGTACGTCATCCGCAACACCCCCGGCGTCACCGGCTTCGTCGGCCAGGGCACCAAGCCCTCGCCCCTCCGCCGCAAGGAGGTCGAGACCTTCCTCACGGTGAAGGTCGAGGGCGAGGAGGCGCCGGTGCGCAAGGGCCGCCCCCGCCTCGAGTTCGAGCTGCACGAGACGGTCCGGGTCAAGGAAGGCCCCTTCGCCGACTTCAGCGGCGAGATCGTGGAGATCAACGAGGACCAGCTCAAGGTCAAGGTCCTCGTCAACATCTTCGGGCGCGAGACGCCCGTGGAGCTCGAGTTCTCTCAGGTGGCGAAGCTGTAGGCCCGGCGCCTACGCTCGTCCGTCCCCATCGTTCAGTAGGAGTCAGGTCACCCATGGCCAAGAAGAAGGTCGCGGCCGTCGTCAAGATCCAGATCCCCGCGGGGCAGGCCACCCCGGCGCCGCCGGTGGGCACCGCCCTCGGCCCGCACGGCGTGGCGATCATGGACTTCTGCAAGGCGTACAACGCCCAGACCGAAGCGCAGCGCGGGACCATCATCCCCGTCGAGATCACCATCTTCGAGGACCGGACGTTCACGTTCGTCACCAAGACGCCCCCCACCCCCGTGCTGCTGCGCGAGGCGGCGGGCATCACCAAGGCCTCGCAGAACCCCGGCCGGGAGGTGGCCGGCTCGGTCACCGCCGCCCAGATCGAGGAGATCGCCAAGATCAAGCTCCCCGACCTGAACGCCATCGACCTCGAGGGCGCCAAGCTCCAGGTGGAGGGCACGGCCCGCTCGATGGGCCTCACCGTCAGCTAGTTCCTCCGCCCGCACGCCGCGGGCGGCCACCACGGCTCGATCGGGACGACCTCGCCCGACGGCCCCAACCACACGAGGGAGCCACCATGGCGCAGCACGGCAAGAAGTACGCGAACGCGACCAAGCGCTACGACAACGACGCGATGCACGGCGTCGGCGAGTCACTGACGCTGGTCAAGAGCCTGGCGTCGGCCAAGTTCGACGAGACGATCGAACTGGTGGTCCGGCTCGGGGTCGATCCCCGCAAGGCCGACCAGATGGTGCGAGGCACCGTCGCCCTTCCCCAGGGCACCGGCAAGGACGTCCGCATCGCGGTGTTCGCCGCCGGCGACGCCGCGGCCGCCGCTCGTGAGGCCGGTGCCGACTTCGTGGGCGCCGACGACCTCGCCGCCGAGGTCGAGGGCGGCATGCTCGACTTCGACCTGGCCATCGCCACCCCCGACCAGATGCCGGTGGTCGGTCGGCTCGGCCGCGTGCTCGGTCCCCGTGGCCTCATGCCCAACCCCAAGACCGGCACCGTCACCACCGACGTCGCCAAGGCCGTCGGCGAGTTCAAGGGCGGCAAGGTGGAGTACCGCACCGACCGCTACGGCAACGTGCACGTGCCGCTCGGCAAGGCCAGCTTCGAGCCGGCGGCGCTCGAGGAGAACTTCCGGGCCGTGCTCGACGAGCTCCAGCGGGCCAAGCCGGCCTCGGCGAAGGGCCGCTACCTCAAGAAGATCTCGGTGTCGTCCACCATGGGCCCCGGCATCAAGGTCGACCCCAACCGGCTGCGTCCCGAGGTCGAGGCCTGACCCTCGGTTCGCCCCCGCCGGGCGAGGCGCACTAGCGTCGACGCCCGGTACAACTGCACACGCCGAAGACCTCCGGTGCGCCTCGGGCGCTCAAAGGACCCCCTGCGGGTCCGCCTGATGAGGCGGACGATCTCGTCTGGCTCTGGGTGTTCGCGTGCGCGGACGCCCAGAACGCTTTTTCCGCCCAACTGACGAGATGAAGGAGGTGCCCATGGAGAACCCGAGACCAGAGAAGGTCGCGGTGGTTGAGGAGGTCCGAGCCAAGCTCGAGGCTGCCGACGCCGCCGTCCTCACCGAGTACCGGGGGCTCAACGTGTCGGCCACGGCCGAGCTGCGCCGCGCCCTGCGCGACGCGGGTGGCGAGTACAAGATCTACAAGAACACGCTCGTGCGCTTCGCCGCCC